>SOIH01000100.1 GCA_004376895.1 Anaerolineales bacterium
GACAGGCCAAGGCGGTGGCACGGCAACTGGTGAGCGAGGGCGTTGTTTTGGTTATCGGACACCTTTGTTCCGCCTGTTCCCTTGCTGCAAACAAGATTTATGAAAAGGCCGGGATCATAATGATCTCACCGGCTTCGACCAATCCCAAGGTCACCGATGAAGGGGGTCCCAATGTATTTCGGGTGATAGGCCGCGACGACCAGCAAGGCACGATCGCCGGGGACTACCTTGCCAACAATCACAGCAAAAGCAACATTGCGATCATCCATGACGGTCAAGCCTATGGCTTGGGCTTGGCAGAGTTTACAAAACGCCAGCTGAACAAACGCGGCGTTACCGAGGTTATGTTCGATAGTTACACCGCGGATCAAAAGGACTACAAGTCGATTGTAAACAAACTCGTCAATAAAAAAACAGATGTTCTCTATGCCGGCGGCTACCTAACCGATATTGGAATTATTCTGCGTCAGGCCAAAAAGGAGCTGCCCAATCTTCGTTTGTATTCTGGCGACTCGCTGGTGAATGTCCAGTTCCTGTTCGTCGCGGGCGATGCAGGCGAAGGCACCTATTTTACCTTTGGCCCTGATATGCGCATAAAGCCGGAGGCCGCAGACGTCGTTGCTGCCATTCGCGAAGAGGATGCCTACGAACCAGACGGTTATACCTTATATAGCTACGGCGTTGTTCAGGCTTGGGCGCAGGCCGTTAAACAAGCGGGTTCCTTGAAACCGAAGGCTGTCATCGATGCCTTGAGAGCAGGCAGCTTTGACACCGTGCTAGGTAAGATTGGCTTTGATGAGAAGGGCGACGTTACAGGTATTAGCAACTTCGTCTGGTATGTCTTCGGCAAGGAAGACTACTCACTGGTCAAATGAGCGGATTGACTAGTGTCTCACCCAGTTTCATCCAGGTGCCGTAACTCGTCGAGACGAAGGCCACAGGAATTGATGACGAATGGATGAGCCAAACAAATTTGCATCGATGGGCGTTCGAGGGCGACTGCTGCTTGCGTTTCTGGGAATTTCTATGTTCTCACTGGTCGCTGCGGCCTCTGGTTTGTATTCCCTATCGCAGGTTGGCGGCGCGCTCAACAAGATCACTGAGCAACGCGTGCCCGAAGCTCTGTCTTGGCTGGAGCTGTCACGGCGCGTGGAAAGCGTCGTGCGCGCGGCACCAGCCTTGTTGGTAGTGAAAACCGATAGCGCACGGATCGAAGTCTCGAACGAAATCGCCTCGCAAAGCATACAGCTTGAGCCGTTTCTGCATCGCAGCAGAAGCTATGAGACAGAAGATGAAAAGACAGCAACGGCTGAAGTCGTGAAATTGTTCGCCGACATGACCGAAAATCTCGTTAGTCTGGATGAGCTTGTGAAGAAAAGGCTTTCCATTGTCGCGTTCGAAGTAAAACGGATTCGCGACCTATCCAGGGCCAATAGTATAGCCAAGCGAATGCTGTCGCCTGGTGAGCGCATACTCGGTGCCCAGATGGCGGATTGGTACAGGAATCAGGAAACGGCCGAAGCAAACCAATTGTCAAAAGAAAAGTCGGATCTTGTGAATTCGATAATGAGCTTGATTCCACAACAAAGGGCCGCGCTTCTGGTCGACTCAATTCACAACAACCTCCTGAAAATCACAGACGCTGATACCGCTGAACGTATTGATGTCTTGATATTTCCTCTGAAAAAATCTCTCAAGGAACTGTATGAGGTCTCTCTAGTCGTTTCAAAGCGCGCGAAAAGACGTCTAGCGAAACAAGTCGCGATACTTGAGGACCTAACAGTGGGCCCGAACAGTCTCTCGCTGGTCAGAAAGAATGAATTGGCCGTCATCGCCCAGGCCGAAGAGCTCTTGGCTGTCAACGTGCGACTGTCAAAATTTCTGACCAACAGAGTAGACTTCTTGGTAAATAGCGCGAATTCGGATATTGAGAAAGCGAACCTCCAAGCTGCAGCGATCCAGGCGGCCAACCGAAATATTTTGATCGGCATCGCCGCTCTGAGTCTCGTGAGCTCCTTCCTCATCGTGTGGCTCTATGTTGGGCGTAACCTGATTGCCAGACTAACCGCACTCAGCGATAGCATGCTCGCGATTGCCGGAGGCAACCTCAGAGCGCCTTTGCCGGAACCCGGCAGTGGTGACGAGATCGGCCGCATGGCAGAGTCCCTGGTCGTTTTTCGTGATACTGCGATCGAAGTTGAAGAAAACAATTTGCGCGACATTGAAACGGCACGTCGAAGGCTAGTCGATGCCATTGAAAATTCATCTGAAGGCTTCGCGTTCTTCGATCCTGATGACCGTTTGGTGCTTTGTAACACCAGGTATAAGGAATTGCTTTACCCGAATACGGACATCGACATTGAACCGGGAACGGCGTTTGAAACGATCATTAGGAGAGCTGCCGAGGATGGACACATTGTTGACGCAGAGGGCCGTATAGACGAGTGGGTTGCAGACCGTTTGGCGTTTCATCATGACCCAGGTGAACCACGGATTCAGCAACGTAGTGGTGGTCAGTGGATTCTGATCACTGAACGCAAGACCGGGGATGGCGGAAATGTCGCAATTTACTCCGACATTACGGACCTGAAGCAGCGCGAAGAGGAGCTCACCACGAAGTCGAACGCTTTGGAAGAGACCAACAAGAGACTCAAAAAAGCCCAAGAACAAATCTCGAAGTACATTGATCCGCATGTAACTGAAAAAATATTCAAGGGTGAATTTTCAGCAGAGCTATCTCACAAGCGAACAAAGTTGACGATGTTCTTTTCCGATATCAAGGATTTCACCCAATTTACCGACGCTTCTGATCCTGAAGATGTGGCAAAGTTGCTCAATGAATATTTAGGGGAGATGGCTCAGATAGTCCGGACATGGGGTGGAACCATCCCGCAGTTTACCGGGGATAGCATTTATGTAATCTTTGGGGCACCGGATTCAAAGGGGGAGCGAGGAGATGCTTTAGCGTGTTTACGTATGGCGTTGGAGATGCAAATGAAGATGAAAACCCTTCGAGAGAAATGGTGGAACCAGGGTATCCAATTTCCCTTCGAAATCCGATGCGGCATTCATACGGGTATGGCCAATGTGGGCAATTATGGTTCCGAAGGATTTATGGAATATTCAGCCATCGGCCTGAACACAAATCTTGCTTCTCGCTTGGAACAGGCCTGTCAACCAGGTGAGATATATCTATCGCATACTTCGTGGGCCTTCGTTAATGATGAGATACCTTGCGAGGAAGTCGGCACCATTGAGGTTAAAGGGTTCCACTATCCCATTCAGACTTACCGTGTTCTACAGCATGATGTGGAAATGGCTCCTGAATCTTGAAATT
>SOIH01000277.1 GCA_004376895.1 Anaerolineales bacterium
GATCGCCTGTCAGCCGAGATCAATGTGCCCCCTTTGCATTCGGACCGTTCGACCGCCTAACACACTTGCTAATGACAGATCGTGAGTTGAGATAATGATGGCCGCTCCATCAGCGCTAAGATCGGAAAGTTTCTCACAGAGGACCGCAGTGCCCACAGGATCAAGTGCCGAGGTGGGCTCATCCATCAGAAGCACACTGAACGGACGAATTAGGCAAAGAATGATACCGAGCTTCAAGCGCATACCTCTTGACAGGGCGTGGGGATACATATCCCTGGCCTCTGATAGGTCAAACTCGCTGAGCAAGATGTCGGCTCGTTTCTCAAATCCTTGCTCGGCGTTGTGAGCTAGGGCGACAAACCGGATATGCTCCCAGGTTGTGAGCTCTTGGTAAAAATGCGGAAAATCAGGTAGAAACGAAAGTCCTCTTTTTGCAGAACGTTCTCTTTGATATAGGTCATATCCATCAACAAGGACCTTCCCGCTTGTGGGGAGCAACAAGCCACTAAGACATAACATCAAGGTGGTTTTTCCGGCACCATTTGGACCGCTGATCATTACAATATCGCCGTTATTGACTGTGAATGAGGTTTCTTGAAGTGCTTTGTAGGAGCCGTACATGTAGGAGAGGTTTTGGACTTCCAATGCGGGACTGCTCATAAGGGAAAATCCTCTAAACTCTGAGCAATACTTATTGATCAAGTATCTTTATTAATGTCGTAATGCTTCACGTGATCCATCTTATAGCCAAACAATTGATATGTTCTTCATGTGTGAAATTGGTTGGCGGCATAATCTACGAATATCGGGATTATTGAGGCGGTTCGCTCGGGATAAGCGTGAGCGCCTGAACCCTCTTGCGATTGAAAAGAAGGGCCGGGGCATCCGCCTGCGATTTCGGGAACAGGATAGATTGGATTCTTGCATCATACAACGGAGTAAAGAGGCTGTCCCCCTCAAATATCACCGTGCTGAATTCAAACCTGCCTACACTGTGGATCTTTCCATAAATTTCGAAACCTTCGAGGAGGACTCGAACCGAATGAGGGAAAGGTTTCGTGTACCCGGCCCGCACCACGCTGGTTGGACCTAGCCCGGTGCGAGTCCCAACCAATATTGCGGCGATCTCGCTCTTGACCAGCCACATCCTGCCGAAGCGTTCCGCCGATTGCGAGCGCTTGAAAAGCGTACTCAGTTCACCCGCTTCGATCTCAATTGACGATTCCGTCGGCATGTTCATGTGGCTGAATAAGCCCCGTGCCTCCGGATAAATCAACCCGGTGATCCAATGCGAGGAAGTGATAATATCCACTTCAAGGGATTTCCTAGTTGCCATCGCTATCTCCAGACCTGGTATGAAATGAGCCGACGACCTGGTGGGTACGAACCACAATCCCGTCCTCATTCTAGGTCAGTTAAGCGCTGGATTCAACTGCTACCGCACGAACAGGTATGGGGTTATGATTCAGGAGAGAGACATGGCTCTGATGAATAAGCGGGGAAAAGCGAGTTTTCGCTCAAGAATTCTTGGTGGGGCAGCTTTGCTTTTCCTCGTAGCAATCGTTTTCTTCATCACGATTCAGGTCGGAAAACAAGCTGTTGACTCCGAGCGCGACCATCAACTCAATGCACAGCTAGTACCACGCATTGGGCTTTTGGAAGCCTATAAAACCTGGTCTGGTGGGTCAGCGATCTTCCTCGATCTTCGCCCCAATTCTGCGTTCGCCAGAACGCATATCCCTGGAGCGATCTCGATCCCCGCAGAAGAACTAGAAAGCCGTTACCTCGACCTGCCCGACGACCGGGCGATCATCACCTACTGCGATTACCCATTAGAAGAATCCAGCGCACAAGCTGCCTTATTCTTAATCACGCATGGATTCCCAAACACGACGCCGTTGCGCGGCGGCATAGAAGGTTGGATTCAGTCCGGGTATCCTATTGAGCCATAAAGAGCAAGCACTTAATTGACGTACTGCATCCTTGGATCAATATAATCCTTCATCATATATTCATCAGTGCTGCTTAAGAGTTTAGCCGGCGCCTTGATGCCGTTAGTTGGGGGGATGAACATAGGGGGAACTTTGTAAATATCTAACTTAACCTTACCAACAATTAAATTGAAAGATAACGAGGTTCTCCTGGCTCACTTTGCTTACCTTCTGCTTGATATTTACCTCTGATTCTTTGTGGAATGAGGTGATCAATTTAACGATCTGGCCTCACGCCTGTTTTCACATAGCTTTGCAACTCGTATACAGTCAGTCTTTCTATTCCTAATTTTTTAATAGTTCTTCCCCTAATCCAATAATCCGTGCCATCCAAAATAACGGCCAAGCGGACGATGCTCTCGATGCCGCGTACAGAGACGCCAAAGCGCTTCCCTAGCGAAGCGATAGGCACCAAACTCATCGGAATGTCTTCAAAAATGTAGCGATGTTTCAGCGTATTGGGGGCCAGAATGCCATAATAGCCGGTTTGATTCTGTATCGCCTCGTAGAGATTCTCACCTTGAACATTATATGCGAGCCGCAGCCACTCGATTGCTGTGCGCGCACGGACGTTCATCGAAGCTGCTACCGTGACGCGCTCCCGATCGAGAACTTCTAAAATACGCGCCGTCGATGGCGTGACCCCATCGATGTAAAACTGAAAATCATCCTTTGTCGATTCAATCCGGCCCATGTTCAAGATTACCAGTGCCGGGTGGAATATCGCCCCCATATTATTCAATCCGGTATGTAAGACATCGATGCCATCAACAAATTCCGGGTAGGCATCCTCGAGCGCTTCTAGCACAGTTGGTGTATCTGTCGCCGGAAGAGCTGCCAGGGGCACGGCGTGCTTCACACGAAAAATCCGCGCTTCCGCCGGCCCTTCGGAGCGACTGGCATAGATGAAGGTTTCCGCCTCCGCGATCTTGACATCTGCAGCAATCTCAACATCGCTTAGTATCTTTTTGAACTCGATGGCGCCCCCCGTCCTGCCGGGATGAAGGATGACGATCTGACCATCTTTCAGATGTGAAGCAATTAGACGAGCGATACTGGCATGAGCGCTGGATGGAACCACGACCATGATAACACTGGCATCCTCTATAGCTTCACCGATATCTGAGGTCACGACCTCCATCTTCCCAAAGCCATGCGGACCCCCTTCATAGCTCTCAAGATGGATCCCGCCCAACTCGGCAATCGCACTGATGCGACTGAAGGTGCGGTTGTACAGGTTAACCGGAAAGCCTTTCAATGCCAGGTGGGCAGCCATTGCCTTGCCGCCATTTCCAGCTCCAATCACGGTGAAACGATTCTTCTTCGCCACGTTTTTCTCCTCAACTTAGTTAGCGTAATTACACGGGCAGTGGTTAGAGTAAAGATGCAATGCGCTCCTCTTCAGAAAGTTCATTGCCTGAATGCGGATCTATCGCCACGCATGCCCCGCGCTCATCGACCTGCGTCATCATTCGGGCTGGTGCGTACTCATTATTCACTAAATGCGGGGCGTCAAGGATTCCTTTCCTGACTGCCAGAGCAAGGGTTTCTGGGTCTAATAATGGGTCTGTATCTTTAGTTGCCAATAAGGATCGAATAGCATCGAGGGTTACTTTGGCTTCCCTGCATAGTTCATCTAAGCGTTCCTGTACTTGGGAATCCGCCGCCATATCCGGCGCACCATTTATGGCATTGTCAACAACACGTTGAGCTGCTTTACTTGCATCGATGACATCCTCTGGCAAAGCCGCATGCAGCGCTTCGGTATGACCGACGATGTGCAAGATATGCGGGTCTAAAGCCATCTGTAAATAAATGCTCGCTGCTAAATGTGCGTGCGCCGCTGAAGGATCCAGAGGATAGCTCAACAGTCCTGTTCGGGTCTGTCGCCAAACCCGGAAGTTAGCGTCTTCCAGATGCGCAATCATCTTCAGGCAAGCCAGCATTTTCGCCAAATCCATGGCATCCGAAATGCCCGGTGGGCTGTTGAACATTAATTGGGCGATGTAATCCCTCACACCAAAAGCGCGCGCGTTGTAAGCGGACAGATAGGCGGAAACTACGAAAATAACATCCGCCGCGTCTCTCATCCCCCAATGGTGGGGTTCATTCAACTCAACCGGGATCCCTCTATCGCCATACCAGGTCATGAGCTTTTGATGCTCGTGGATCGAGCCTTGCAAATCCCACGGACCCCTCCCGTCCATACGATTGAACCAGAAGATCGGGATCGCACACCAAGCATTATTGATCGTTTCGACAAACATCTCGGCCAACTGGATGAAGTCATCTGTTCCAGAATACGTTCGCATGAGCGGGAAATTGCCGCAGCGGCTGGCCTTATAAATTGCCCGGAAATCCTCCGGCGTGCGAACCGGAACCCCGCCCGCCCCACGTGCCCGCGGTTTTTGGTGTTCGGGAGAGAAGAAGTACTCCTGAGCATCCTGGTCCGTCCCTAGTGAGATAACATCCAATGCGCCCGCTTGCGCAATCGTTTCAACGCCTTTGATAGTCGCATCCAGAGTAGGCAAGCCAAAATGATGTCGAAAGATTGGATATGGAGACTTCCAGCGGATCCGGTCAACCAGTGTTTGCGGGTATTCCTGCTCGACTCGCCCCCCCTCCGCACTTCCCTTTAAGTATGCAAGAACCTCATACGATGCTTGATTTCCATCGAATACCCTCTCGAAGAACCCAATCGCAACAGCTCTTTCTGCGATGGGAGGAGTTCCGCCGAAGGCGAATCTCACCCCCTGCTCACGGAAACCATCGACCTGCTCGGCGAACTCAGCCAACAATCGCTCCCCGGTCTCGGGAGTAAGTCGGTAGGATACGCCCACGAGGTCCGGATTTTCTTCACGAATAACCTCCACGAATTTGTCAACCGGCACCGCCGGTCCAAGAAACACGGTGCGCCATCCAGCCGATTCGGCTAAACGCAGGAAGTTGATCACTCCGGCCACATGGACGCACTCACCCAGTGCTCCGGCAACAACTGTTCTTTGAAGATCCTTTCTCATCGATGCCTTGTGCTCCTCAGACAAGTAAACGAAGCCCAGCTACGCGGCCGCATGAGCTTATGCTCCTTCATCCGCTGATTCGGTTTGATACTTCTCAGGTTGGGATGAATGCTGAGATCTTCCCCGCAGCAATTGATAACCAATGCATTTGCGGGTTTGTTTGCCAAATCCTTCACTTTCATTATACAGGACTATTGAGATGATTCTCGCATGACCACATTTGGCGTCTTATCGCCGGTGAGAGATAGACATGAAGTAACAGCGTGTGGTAAAAGAAAGAACCCCATCATGTGAGAATAAAAAGCTCGAAATGAATCCAAATTAGGTCAGACGGTCTAGTGTTACGTCATAGTGGTTTTGATGGGCTGTCATTCTGATCCCAAGGCAGCGGAGGTAAAAAATCTCGTAGTTCCCGGATAGAAGCTACATCAAGTGAAGATCGAGATTCTTCGTCGCGGAGTCTTTCCTGCAAAGCCCTCCGCTTTTTGGGGGGCGAAGTCTTCGACCGAAGGGAGTGGGGAGCAACGCCGAAGGGATACTCATAATGGCATCGTCTCATCTTAATCGGGTTGACTTACATTTAGCTTAACGAGCAAATTTTGGCAACAGGCAAGATATCGCTTGAAGCGTGTGAATAATCGTGCTAACCTGTCATATCAAACTGGGTATCTAGAACAAACGCAGACTAATCCAAGGGGATCATTTTGAACACGATCGAAGTAAGAGAGCTGAGACGAATCTACAAGACAACCATCGGCGTTGTCCGCAGGAAGACAAAAGAAATAGTCGCCGTCGACGGTATAACCTTTGATGTTAATCGGGGTGAACTCTTCGGTTTGGTCGGTCCAAATGGTGCCGGTAAAACCACGATGATCAAGATGCTAACAACACTTCTCATCCCTACTAGCGGCACGGCGAAAATCCTTGGTTACGACGTCGTTGACCAAGCAAATGCGATCCGATCAAGGATTGGCTTCATCTTCGGCGGGGAGAGAGGTCTATACTGGCGGCTTTCCGGAATCGACAATCTGCGCTACTTCGCCAGCCTTTACCACGTTGATCCGGAAGTCACCATGAAGCGCATCCCGCAATTGCTTGAGTTAGTAGGCCTTTCGGATCGGGGGGAAGAAAAAGTCGAGGGCTATTCGCGCGGGATGAAGCAGCGCCTTCATATTGCCCGCACACTGCTGCATAACCCCGAAATCCTCTTCCTCGATGAACCGACAATGGGGCTAGATCCCGTCGGAGGGCGGGAAATCCGCCAGGTGATACGCAACCTGCAATCCGAGAAGAAGACCATCCTCTTGACGACCCACTACATGTTTGAAGCCGATGCGCTATGCGAGCGTGTCGCAGTCATCGATCAAGGCCGCATCGTCGCCCTCGACACACCGGAAGCTTTGAAGCAGGAGGTGCGCGATCTCTCGGTGATCGAAATCGAAGTCTTTGGGGTTCCAGAAGAGATTTTGAACCGTATTCGAAACCTGCCCTATGTCGATACCGTGTCTGTTGAAGACCTGGACCAAAAGCAAGCGCTTCATGTTCACTCCGTAAAAGGATCAGAAGCCGTCCCATCAATTCTTGCTTCATTGGCAAGTGTGAGGGTCGGGAAAGTGACAGTGCGTGAACCAACTCTCGAAGATGCCTACGTCAGACTTGTAGGTGGCAAAGTTTAAGGCCACGAGGAATCCCGCGGCGGCTATCCAGCCCATACCAACCAATATCGCGGCAACTTATTCGTGGAAAAATCAGGAGCCGATTAATTAGCTGATGAAGCCCGGCATGTTGAAAGCCTACATTCGTGTAATAAAGCTTGCTTTTATATTCACCATAAAGCAATCCATGACGGATGCCTTCATCCTATTCGCCATTTTCGTCCAGCCTCTGATCATCGCCATAATGGCACTCTTTATCCTGGGTGAACAGGGAGATGAGCTTGTGATTTTCATAGTCGTTGGAAGTGGTCTCACAGGTCTATGGGATAGCGTCCTATTCCAGAGCGGAAATAGCATAACGCGGGAGCGCTGGACCGGGACTCTTGAAGCGCTCGTCGGCATGCCCACTCCTTTAGGGGTGATCGTATTCGGAAAGAATCTGGCTTTTGTGACGCAGGCTTTGGGTTCCATGATTGTTGCCTACACATTCGCGTCGATCATCTTTGGATACCCGCTGAGCATTGAATCGCCCATGCTCTTTATCGTTTCCGTTGCTATGACCGTGCTCTCACTTGTATGCCTGGGTCTTGTCCTGGCAACGTTGTTTGTATTAAACCCAGATGTACAGCGTTGGCAGAATGGCTTGGAATTCCCGGTTTTCATACTTGCCGGATTCCTGTTCCCCATTGCCATACTGCCCCAGTGGACGACACCGCTCAGTTATATACTTGCACCATACTGGGCTGCGGTCGCGCTACATATGTCTTCCAGTGGAAAACTGGGTATCTTTGAGATGAGTCTACCGTGGGCAATGATGGCGCTTCTTGGTGTGCTTTACCTCTTTCTGGCTTTCTGGTTGTTCAGTAAGATGCTCTTCAAGGCGCGTGTTGATGCAACCCTCAGTGGGCAATGAAGTGATTGGATATTCTGGTTGGTTTCGAGGGATATTTGACTGGGTTCTGAGATGTCGAAAGTGATTGCAAATATCCGTTTATTCTTCCAGGGAGCAGTTCTCTCTTACATCGCTCTCTTTGCTTGGCTTCGACCATCGACATATATCGCCACGAAGGTCGTGGCACCTCTTGCGCAAATCCTTTTCTTCACGCTCATGGGCAAGTTCGGCACGTCGGGGGAATCGGCGGACTTCTATATCATCGGGAACGCAATCCAAATCACCGCGCTAAGCGGGATCTATGGCGTCACTTTCAGTCTCTCTGGCGACCGTTGGAATGGAACGCTGCCCTATCTGTTCGGGACCCCGGCCAATCGAATGACGATGTTCCTCGGGCGAGCGGTTATCCACATCATCGATGGAATGTTCGGCGTATTAATCGGATTCGCCTGGGGCGTCACCCTCCTTGGACTCGATCTATCGAATACAAACCCATTGGCACTCATCCTCGTCATTGCAGTCACTACCTTCAGCACATCGGGGCTAGGTCTCCTGCTGGGAAGTCTAAGCTTGATTACGCGCAATGTTATGTTTATTAACAACACCGCCTACTTCGTCCTATTGGTGCTCTCGGGTTCCAACATCGCTATCGATCGACTCCCATCTGCGCTTCAAGCTATCTCCAACTTTCTTCCTCTCACGCGCGGCATCGCCAGCGCACGTGCCATCATCGATGGAGCCACGTTTCGAGATGTTCGACCGGCGATGCTTGAGGAGATCGGGATCGGCATTATCTACATTGTGTGTGGCTATGTGCTCTTCCGTTGG
This sequence comes from Anaerolineales bacterium, assembly GCA_004376895.1. Classification (GTDB taxonomy): domain Bacteria; phylum Chloroflexota; class Anaerolineae; order Anaerolineales; family E44-bin32; genus E44-bin32. The sequence continues at coordinate 8,387 of SOIH01000277.1, forward strand.
ATCGAGGTGTTAGCGAAACGGAGGGGGACGCTGGAGGTTATGTAGCGAGGGGATCCCTACCAATAAGCTTGGTCCCCACTTTCAAGCAGGATTCTTATCCTATTTGGATCGACAGGTTGGTGGTCCGAAACAACTCAATAGTATTGTTTTATTCAGGGGGCGGTTACCAACCGAGTGGCTTAGAATGTCCGTAAAGGAACAGGGATAAAAAGAAGAACGAAAAGGACCAAACCGAAAACCGCAAGCCACTTCCGCCGGGAATCGAGTGGTGTGATCTCATCCCGCGGACGTGCATAGGTGCGCCCCATCAGGAAGACCATCCCAGCCCAGATGTACCACCCCGGCCATACCATTCCCAACAGCAACAACAACCCGATGATGAAAGGCCAGAGTCTTGCGGTTGCCTTACCCAGCAAGACATAGATTGCATGACCACCATCGAGCTGCCCGGCAGGTATGAGATTGAGCATAGTGACGAGCAATCCAGCCCAACCAGCCCACGCGAGCGGATGTAATAACACATCGGTACCCCCAAAAGGCATGGGCAAACCGATAAAAAAGTAGCGGACCCAATACATAAATGGGCTCAGACCTGCATAATGGAGCGGTTTTGGCAGGAGCTCCCCTGAAACGATGTACTTCAGGGCGAGGTACAGCAGTGAATTTCCTTCCAGGACAGTATCCTGAGCCGCTATTGCGTTCAACGGCAAGTGGCCGATATCCGACAGGTAAAGACCTATTAGCAGCACCGGGATGGCGACGATCAAACCCGCGATGGGGCCTGAGAGACCGATATCCAAGAGGACGCGCCGGTTCTTTGGCGGCTCCTTCAAGCGTATGAAAGCGCCTAGCGTGCCAAATAAACTGAGCGGAAATGGAAGAAAATAAGGCAGCGAAACCGCGATCCTGTGGAAACGCGCCGCGAAGTAATGCCCAAATTCATGCGCCGTCAAAATTCCTAACAAACTCACTGCAAACGTAATCCCATTTGGCAAGTTTTGAATGATATCTTGTAAGACCCCCAGGGTGCTGGTGTCCGCAGGAGTTTCCATACCATACATCGCGCCGGCCATCAGCATGCTTGTAAGCGTGAGGAGAAAAAGAATGACATTAACCAAGGGGTTGGAAGTTTGAGGCTGAATCACACCTGGCATTCCCAGTATCTCGTGTCCATCATTCTCGTCGCGAAAAAGTAATGTAGTCCCCGCCTTTTTAAAGACGGGATCGAGTTTCTCAAAAGCCAGCTGCGAATCGGAAATCAAAGCGCCGCGGAAGCGAACGGCAAAGGGCTGCTTCTGATCTCCCACAGTGATATCTGTGATCGACATCACCTGACGCACAAGCGGGAGCAGCTTATCGGCTAGAACATTTGGTGATCTACTGTTATCCGGGAGCATAAACGCCTCAATTAATGAAAAGGCGGGAGTGGATGGGAGTCGAACCCACCGCGGCCCGCTGTGCGGCCCGCCACCGGTTTTGAAGACCGGGGAGCCCACCGGGACCCAACCACCCCCGAAGACTCAAAGGATACCGCGTCGACTACCACACGACAAGGATCGCTTCGGATTGCTATAAGGAAAGTTGGCGGCTATATCATTTCAGGAGATACACGACAGAGTGTCGGTTAGAATAATTAGTACGCTCCTCACTCCTCGGATTGGCATTCTCGCTAGAGTGGAATTACAGTTAGGGGCTAACCAATAAAGGGAGTGTGTGTTTAGACCACTCTCGAATGCAGACTTGGGTGCAAAGGGCAATCGATGCATCGGGAAAAACGACGGTTCTTAATACTCATTTGGGCCTTAGGCAGTTTCGCACTGCTTTGCTCATCGGCATGCTCTTCGTTATCACAACCACCCGTGCCACAAACGCTGGAACCCACAATAAGTGCTGCAAAGCTTGGACCTACCAGCACATCTCCGCCGCCCAGCCCAACTCCGATGCCATTAAATCCTTCACCCACTCTGATGCCTATCACCCCTATCAATGATGATGATTGGAGCTGGGGTCCTGATACAGCTCTCGCAACGCTGCTTGTGTATTGCGATTTTCAATCTCCATACTGCGTGGATCTCGCCGCAGTGATCCTCGATCTTGCCGCCATTTACCCGGAAGACCTGCGCATTATTTATCGGCACTACCCCCTCCTGACTGTCCACGATAAGGCATCGATAGCTGGACAGGCGGCAGAATCCGCGGGTAAGCAAGGTCACTTCTGGGATATTTATTCCTTTCTCAATCGCGAATACGACGGGTGGAAAGATCTCGACCCAGAGAGCTTTCTCGAATGGCTTCTCGTCGCTACAAAATCTCTCGACCTCGATCATCAGCAGTTCGAAGAGGACCTGCGCGGCGGGCGTTTTGAAGAGTTGATGAGAGAGTTATTTGTCAGCGCTTACAATGCGGGTATCAATGGGACACCGTTTATATTCCTCAACGAGGATTGGTTCCGCTTGAACCCAACCCGGTTGAACCTCGAGGCAGCCCTGCGGCTCGAATTTCTTTCCTCTCGTATGTACGAGAGTCCTCCTGAGATGGCCATCGACCCAGAAGCTGCCTATCTTGTTCATATGCAGCTAAATATCGGCGAGGTCGTACTTCAATTATTCCCGAAGAGCGCACCAAGGACTGTCAATAGCTTCGTATTTCTAGCTGAGAACGGTTGGTTTAACAGCAATCCATTTCATCTCGTTACTCCTGGAATATTTGTTCAAACAGGTGATCCGACGGGGACAGGTCTTGGTGGTCCCGGATACTTTCTACCCGACGAGATCGATCGTGATCTGGACTTTAACCAATCGGGAATAGCCGCCCTCACAAGCACAGGACCGAACACAAACGGCAGTCAATTCTTCATCACGCTCTCTCCCCTGCCAGAATTAAACGGGACCCGGACTATCTTTGGGCGGGTTGTAAAGGGACTAGATCTCCTGCTTGACCTTAAGTTGCGAGATCCGCTAGAAGATCTACTAACACCACCGCAAGCGTATATCGAGTCAATAAGAATAGAGGTTAAATGAACGCTTCAACTGGAGAACGAGATCAATTGAGTGTTTTTCTGCTGATAGCGAGTATTCTCGCCTTGGTGCTTGCCATAGCAGGTTCTATGGGAATGGCGCTGCTGGGGATAATTACATGGTTTATTGATAAATCGCCCGCAGCGAGTATGACCTTGGTTATTGCAGCTGCATTTATGGCAATGGGCGTGTGTACCATTCCCGGTATATATCATGGGTATCAGGGCTTACAAGGACGACTCCAAGAGCAAGAGGATAAACCTCTCAGAGGGTGGATATATGTCAGTTTCCTTTTCCCGCTGGCTCTGGGCTTGGGCTACCTGGCATTCAATCGAGGTGTTCTTCCTGCGCTTCTCGGCCCCCTAGCTCATGTCTCCGCGGCCACCATACCTGTCGTATTTGCTCTCGCGATCATCTTAAGAAAGGGATCACCGATCAGCGCAAAAAGGATATGGGGGCAGTTCCTTGCCGGGTTATGGGCTTCCCCGATGGTCGCTTTCATTGTCGAAATTCTGGCGGCATTGGTGCTTTTAGTAATCGTTTTCGCAACATTGTTTCAGGACATCATTAGCCAAGGACTGATCGAGGATTTTACCCGCCCAGAGCAATGGACTGAGCCTTATTTGGTAACCAAGATCCAGGAATTAACCAACCAGCCTTTAATACTAATCCTTATCATGGCCTTTCTCATTTTATTTGTGCCCATGCTAGAGGAAGCCATAAAAACCATAGGCATCTGGCCTGTAACTCGACGCGGTTTCACCCAATCTCAAGCCTTCATTGGGGGTGCCATCGCCGGTGCAGGATATGGCTTATTTGAGGCTTTCTTCTTGGGACAGCCAGGGGTTTCCTGGGTTCCGGTGATGGTCGCTCGAGCTGGAGCAACCATGATGCATATGATCACGACGGCATTGACGGGTCTGGGGATCGCTCGCGCCCGTGAAAGTGGACGCTGGAGTCAGGCGGTTCGGTATTACTTCGGTGCAGTTTTCCTACATAGCTTATGGAACATATCTGCTCTTGGGGTGGGCGTGATTATGCTCTTCCAGGAAGACTTTACCCCATTGGATATTCAACCCGACTTGTCATTCATCAGCGGTGCCGCCGGGGTTGTATTAATCGCGCTCAGCTTGGCAGCATTTTTGGGACTTTGGTTAATCCCAGGCAAGCTATTGGCTAACGAAGAAGATCTATCCACTCAAATGTCGGAAGAATGATCCCATTCGACCTTATCAGCGCCGCGTCAGATATGGTGATAGAAAGAGAGCAACAGACCGCCGAATACGATGATGACTATTGGAATATCAAACGGTCGCATGATCGCTCTTAGCTCTTCCCCACGTGAGCTTAGAATGTGCCTGCCATACTAATTAAACGAATAAACGTAACTACTCAAGCCCGTAATGGCATTGTCATTCTGATGAGCGACGAAGAATCTCGCCCAACCACAGTGATCTAATAGGCATAACCGAGATTCTTCGCTTCCCACGGTCGCTTAGAATGACATACCTGAGTAGTAACGAATAAACTATGAATAGAATAAGCCGGTTTCAAACTGCCCCTGCTGGGAATGAAATAAAGGTTCGCACGCATGGGAGAAATCTCGAGACGGCTGTTATCCACTCAAGCCAATCGGTCATACAATATCCGAAATCTATGATGTAGTAACCCATTTCCACTGGGCAGATAAAAAATCGAGGTTATGCACCTTAGGAGATAAGAATAGCTTGACACTATATCTCCCACTGTGCTAAAGTACCGCCGCTCTCAATTGTTGTGCTGCCTCTAATAGTCAGACTGGAGATGAAGCTTGGCGACTTCCCGCACTGATAAGATGAGTGAACGCTTAAGAGACCTACAAGCCTCCTCCCCCGACGTCGAGGCTTCTGCGGTTATAAGCTTTGATGGCTTGACAATCGCCTCTGCCCTTCCCGAAAGCGTCGAAGAAGATCGAGTGGCTGCTATGTCGGCGGCCATGCTTTCATTGGGTGAACGCATCTCAGGTGAACTAGGTCGTGGGAATCTGGACCAAGTTTATATTCGAGGCAAAAACGGCTTTATGATCCTGATGGCCGTCGGAAATGAAGCTGTACTGACTGTCCTGGCCCGTAAACAAGCGAAGTTAGGTTTACTTTTCCTCGATATGCGTCGCACCACACGAGACCTCGCCGAGCTTGTCTAAAGGAAGTCCTATTCTGTGATTTCGATTGAAAAAAGCCATAAGACCTATCCGAACCATCCAACTCGCGCCTTCCTCCTGGCGTTGGAAGATGTGCTTGGCAAGAATGGCGTGAATGCCTTGCTTCGAATAGCAAACCTTCAAGGATGGATCGATACCTACCCCGCAGAAAACTTCGAACGTGAAGTTGATCTTTCTGAGTTTTCTTCTATAAACGCTGCACTCGATGAGATTTATGGTTCTCGAGGGAGCCACGGTCTAGCTCGTCGAGCCTCCAAGTCCGCCTTCGATCTCACCTGGAAACAGCACGGCGCGCTTGGGGATTTGCAAACCGCTGAGATCGACTCACTTCCCGCACAGACAAGAAACAAAGAAGGCTTAGCAGTCTTTGCAAAAGTACTCTCAGCAACGAGCGATCTAGAGTGCGATGTTCAGGAGGAAGATAACATCATTCTATTCCGAGTCCAGAATTGCCCAGTTTGCTGGGGGCGAGAGAGCTCTTCACCAACCTGCCAGGGATTTGTGGGCTTACTTGAAGGATGTTTGCTATGGCTGGGCTCTGGGAAGGGTTTTGAAGTCACCGAAAAGGAATGTTCCGCTGCGGGAGGAGAGGCGTGTACGTTTTCCATCAATAAGGTACCAGTGGGGTAGACTGTGCCCACGCTAGACGCAAACCAGCGGTAATAAAGATGAAACTCATTCGCACACAGGAAATCTTGTCGAAAAACCCACGCATCATCTTCTTTGAGTAGTCCCAAACACATGAGACAACTAACCGTCGTTATTCCAACTTATAACGAAGCGGAAAACTTGCCAGCTCTTGCCGCTGATCTCTGGGCATTACCAATACAGAATCTGAAAATCCTGGTCGTCGATGATGCGTCTCCCGATGGGACCGGGGAAATCGCGGAAGACTTATCACACAGTAAACCGGAACGGATTTCCGTGATCCACAGAGCTGGGAAACTTGGTCTGGGAACTGCGTATATTACCGGCTTTAAACACGTGCTTCAATCTGGCGCCGAAGCTATCGGGCAAATGGACGCCGACTTCTCTCACACTCCGGCCTACCTCCCCACTTTCATGGACCTATTGGAAAGCCATGATGCAGTTCTCGGATCCCGCTATATCGAAGGCGGAAAACTAGACGAGCGCTGGGGTGTGGGTCGGTTGCTCCTATCCTGGTTTGGCAATTATTATGCGCGCACGATCCTCGGGTTGAAAATCCACGACGCGACCGGAGGGTTCCGCATATGGAGACGAGAAACCCTGCTCGGAATGCCGTTGGACCGCATTCGGTCAAATGGATATGTTTTTCAGGTTGAGATGGCCTATGTAGCACAACGCTTGGGATATCAGATCATTGAAAGCCCAATATACTTCGAGGACAGACAGATCGGGCAATCGAAGATGTCCTTTCGAATTCAGGTTGAAGCGGCCTTCCGTGTCTGGCAAGTGCTCATGACCCACCGTCGGCTTACACCAGCTCAACGCAAGCCATCCTCACAATAAATTAACGCCGCAATTGATTTTCTTCGACAGCGATTCGGGCGATTTTTTCCCAATCTTGGATTGAAAGTTCTTGAGCTCTGCTCTTCGGCTGTATCCCTGCTCGAACAAGTAACTTCTCCACTTCTACCGGACTCGTGCCCATCATAGATGCCAGAGAATTTCGTAATTTTTTCCGTTTTTGACCAAAACCAGCGCGGGCAAGACTGAATATAACCGGGATGACGTTCCTAGGAACCATAGGCTCCTTATATATGTCTATGCGCAAAACCGCCGAATCCACATCCGGGATAGGATAGAAATAACCCGCCGGCATGTGTGCAGTAATCACTGCGCTGCCATAGATCTGAACACTCAATGCAAGCAGGCTCATGTTACCGGGCAAACCAGTGATCCGCTGCGCGACCTCCCGCTGCATCGTCAGCACGACCCTCTCAGGAGATATGGAAGATTCCATCAAGTGTCGAATAAGAGCCGAAGTTATGTTGTACGGAATATTCGCAACGACACTATAGCCAGATCGCGAGACCAGCTCGCCTGGATCAACTTGCAGGAAATCGGCATGAAGTAAAGTTACGTTTTCGAAATCCTGCAAAACATCCTGGAGGACAGGGATCAGTCGTTTGTCGATTTCAACCGCGAATACCCGGCCTGCATGTTGAGCCAATTCGATCGTCAATGTTCCGAGCCCTGCTCCAATCTCGATGACTTCCTCGTGTCCGTTCAGACCTGCTGCAGAGATCACAGCATCTAATCCGCGCTGATTGATTACGAAGTTCTGGCCAAGGCTTTTCTTTGGCAAGATCCCATATTTTTTCAGCACTTTGGGCGCGTCAAGCAACGAAGAGTGCACAGGTAATATCCTGATTTAACTAAGCCGGCAGAGTTACGCGAATTCCTGTAAATACTTATCCCGGTTCGCCCCGCGGGCGATTTTGCCGCTACTCGTTTTAATTAACCAGCCGCGATCTACGGTCACCACATATCGCGCCGTCACATCCGTCCCGCGCGATATCTGATCTCTTATCTCACGTGCAATCTTCACTCGAGCATCATCTTCCGTCACATCCACTTCGGCGATCACTCCAATCTCCTCGGTCCCAATGTCTTCATTGAATAACCCGAAAGCAACCACTCGTCCCGGATGAACGCCTTCAACCTCCATAGCTAGTTCTTCGAGATCCTGGGGGAAAACATTCTTTCCGCCTACGATAATCAGCTCTTTTTTACGGCCGGTCACGAACAACTCACCATCCACAAGATAACCCAGATCCCCGGTGATATACCAACTATCATTAAAAGTCTTTCGGGTCAAATCATCACGGTTGTAATAACCGGATAGGAGACAATCCCCCTGCAGCACAATTTCGCCAACTTGCCGATCAGGTAATTCCTTCCCGTCAGGATCTAAAACACGCACGCTCGTACCCTCAATCGATTGACCAGCAGAAAGCAATTTAATCGAATTATCGCCCCCCTTTGCGGGAATTGCAGTTTGATCCTCCAACAGCGATCGCCGGTCGATCTCATCCACCACCACCGGCGAATTAATACCGCCTTGTGTGACTGCGAATACATTCTCTGCCATGGCATAACATGTCGCCAATGCTTGCCGTTTGAGCCCGTATTTTGAAAAGCGGTTGAAAAAATCCTCATGGCTTCTCCATCGCATCGGTTCAGAGCAGTTAATCACGGCTCGCCAGCTGGACAGATCGACGTTATCGAGATCGCGATCGCGCACTTTGCGAGTACTGAAGTTGTACGCAAAATTCGGCAGCCAACTCAGTGTTCCTCCGTATTGTGAAATCGTTGATAAGAGCCGATAAGGAGCGCGAATCCAATCGAATGGTGACATGAGAACAAGCTTGGATCTCAACAAGATAGGCATGATAAAGCCAGCAATCAAACCCATATCGTGGTAAAGAGGAAGCCAACTCACAACGACATCGTCACGGGTCATATTAATCGCCTTAGCGTAGGCTTTAAGTTGACAAAGAACGGACTGGTGGGATAGGGCAACGCCTTTCTGCAAGCCAGTCGTTCCGGATGAGTGTTGTAAAAGCACGATATCCTTTGGCTCGCTGTCCATCCCTCCGAGCGTCTCCCAAGAGGTCTCAGCAGCTGGTTCGACTTCAGTCCAAAGAATAATCGATCGCACCGAATCGCCTTCTTCTCGTGCTTTCGCGACCTCACCTGCAAATTCCGGATAGGTGATAATTACAGCCGGCTTGGTGATCTCGATCAACGCTGCCAAAGATTGACTATAGCGTTCTGGCGACAGTTTCTCCGTCAGAAAGGGCATGATGGCAGGGATGGCGCCATGCAAAACCACGCCGAAGAATGCCTCGATCAGTGGTCTGCCATGCTGCAGGAGTAAAATGACCGGTTCATTGCGCCGTACCCCCGCACGCTCCAGATCGTTTGCATATCCGAGTGCCCCCCTGAGGAGATCAGCATACGTGATCGCCTGATCTCCATCTGGCGACTGGAGGATAAGCGCAAGCCGATCGGGCTCCTCTTGGATTGTCCTGTAGAGGACCTCAGTGACTGTCGTCATATCGGTTAGGCTGCTATGCGGGCGGAGATTAATGCAACCAATTCTTCGATCGTATCGAAAACATCTACGGTGAGCTCGGTATCATCGATACGGGCGCCGAATGTCTCCTCGATGAAAAGGGCAAGATCCACCAGGCTGAACGAATCGACCAAACCACTGGAGATCAACGCCTCATCAAACGCAATTTTCCGAGTCGGATCTTTTAACAATTCCGCTGAGATATAGGTAGCAATTTGATCCTGCATTGATTATCTTCTTTCCATCTGCTGGAAATTCCCATCTCTCATATCGGGTAATGTTCCTAGGGTGCCGATACACCCTGCCAAACCGAGTTAAGGACTTGAAGAGCGGTGAGATTTCTCCAGGGCCAAGCAGCCATCATTGCTTCAGGGTCGTCGAAGTGATTTTCAGCAAAAGTGAGATGAAATCCATCTTCCATTAAGCCCTGGTTTGGAAGCGATTGGATTACTCGCCAGTAATTCCATAGTGGGATGTCGTATTCGTAAGCTAACCTCACCAAGATTTTATTGATACGGTGATCTCCCTCGAGGTTATCCGCTTTCGTTGCAAGAACTGGAAGGATTCCGCGGTCGATCAACGTCTCCAAGATTTCCCGCACGTATTGCTCATATTTATCAGGATCTCCCTCCCACCAGGTTTCCAGACTCACTAAAGCGATACTGGGCTGATGCAGGCGGATCTCACAATCCAATGGGGTCTCGCCCGGGTCACAGGAAGCTGGGTTCGCCCATAGTGGAGAGACGACAGATGCTGCGTTAAAACCCCTTCGAACGGCCTCACTTTCCCTCGAGAAAGATCCCTCAAACCATTGTATAGTTTCTTCAAGGCGAGCATCTTCCTCGCGAAGCGAATAAAATCCCTCATGTTCGAAGATCGAAAGGAACATAGAGGGGACGTTCTGGCAGTCACCGACTTTCGCGAATGCATGGGGATCATTTCCCAAACTCAATCCATGGATATAGATCTCCCGCGCGCCCTCACTTACAACCGGGATCACGGGGAGATCCTGCCATTTATTCGGGTCGAAAGTTGCGATTGGCGCGGGAGTTGAGCGCTCGACTTCACCCGACTCCTCTACTTGATCAGGGCTTGGTGAAGAAACGACCGTTAGTGTTCCCCCACCCTCGGTCTCCACAGTTGTGCTCTTGAAAGGATCTTCTGATATTTCAGCCGGCGTTGTAGAAGATAACCCCTCGAGCGAAGCTTGAGGATCCTTTCCCGTTGGGCTTGTGCATCCAGCCAGGACGAAAACCATAATTCCGATCGACACTGACAAAATTATGAGAGAAAACCAGTTTCGTTTATTTACCATTTTTATTACCTTCGAAAGCAATCTCTATCCCTTATGAAATTGGAGTTCACGATTCTTGTAGAACATCTTTAATCACTTCGATAATATCCTGCGCTAGGATTCTCGACCCCAGAGGCGTGTAGTGAATCGCGCTGTCCGTAAATTCCGAGGATGGCAGTGCATCCCATAGATCCACATAATACCAACCTCTTGCAGTCGCCCGGGATTGTAGTTCCTCCCGATAGAAGTCATACGCCCAGCGCGGGTAGTAGAAATTGTACCGAATTTCGCTGTTTTCACCCTGGCTGATAAACACCGGCTCGTTGATGAAAATTACCGGGATATTGTCTGCCGCCTGCAATCCTCCTTCAAGCACATCAAAAGCAAGTTCGTCGGTGCTCAAATCCCCTTGGATGAAGTTATGGAAGTCTAGATCTGCAGGTAAATCTTCCAGCCGCTCATTATAAGTTTCCGGAATTTCATGGTCAACGCCGGATCCAGACCATAGAACACCCAACATTTGAAGCTGAATAAGTTGGGCTAGTTCTCGCCGCTGTCCTACGACGGTTCGATCCCAAAACGTCGAGTTCTCAAACCGCTCGTCCTTGGAATCGAGGTCGAGAGCATATCGTGTTATAAGCTCTCGCGTGAGTTCCGGATTGAGTTGTAAAAAAGGTGAATCTAGTTGGGATACTCTGGGAAGAGACTCCAGCGTGACCAGCCAGATGATCAGATCAGGGTGATTGAGAAGCCCGCGTTCAAGGATCATTAGATCCTTTGTAACAGACATCGTTGGATATCCAAGATTGTAAGATCGAACCGTTCTCCCATCTTCTATTTTTAATTCGCTCCGGTTGATTTGAGCCGAAAGGGTCTGCGCTGGCTCAAGTAAAAAGCCCCACACCGACGAGTCGCCGATAATTAGAACGCGAAATTCCTCTTCGCTCTTATCCGTGCCCTGTATCTCATGAGAAGCAAACATCGCATCTAATTGGGATAGTGTGATGTTGAATGAACGACCTGGGTCATCCCCATAAGGAAGCCGCAGTCGCCCGGGGAAGAGACCGTTGTACATTGAGAGCCGCCCGAGTAGGGGAAGTGGATTTAGCAAAACATAAACCAAGTTAATCGACACAAATAGAACGAGGGCTTTTAGAAGGACACGCCAGATAAAGCCCCATGAGATAGCCGCCGCTTCCTTCACCACTCGCTGAGTGTCAGTCATCGATATCCCCCGAACAATCGTATAAGGATCTCCCAAGACATCTGAACGCTCGGTAAGGCAAACCAGACCCATCCTAGTGCTACGAAGTTGAAAGTTAGAACAAGGCTCACTGTTCTCATTGCTCGACTCTTGTGGAAGGCTGAAGGAATCCGATCCCGTCTGGCGTTAAGGAAAGCAACCCAGCGGTTATGGACAAACAACCCGATTGCATGCCAAACGCCCCATAGGGCGAAATTCAATGTCACCCCGTGCCATAGCCCTATCAGCGTCATCGTCACAAGTTGACCGATCAGGATTATAAGCGCAGGATTCATCTTCAATCGCCCTTTTCGCAACGCGCGCGTAAGCGGATTGAATACATAAGCCCGGAACCAGTTCGCAAGCGTCATGTGCCAACTATTCCAGAATGCCCCGATATTGGTTTTTAGGTAGGGGCGGTCGAAGTTCTCCGGGAGCTGTATGCCGGATATGAGCCCGACGCCAATTGCAACATCCGTATAGCCGCTGAAGTCGAAGTACAACCGCAGGCTGAAGGCGAACACAAGCACCCAGAGCCAGGGGACAGAACGCGTCAAGGTAGCATTGGTCGAATTCAACGCGATGATTGCCAATCCATCCGCCAGAACAAATTTCTGAAAAATACCGAGGACGATCCTTTTGGCGCCAGCGAAATATTCGCTCGCTGTAGATGCAGCCGCATTCTGCATCTTGGAGGTAAATCTCTCGACTCGATCAATCGGTCCTGCAGTGATCGCAGGAAAGAAAAGGACATACGTCAGAAAATCAATGAACGACACCGCAGACAAACGACCGGATTGCTGGTCCCTTAGGACGTGTAAGAGACGAAAGGCAATGTAGGAGAAACCAAGCCAGTACAAATCTGTAGACGCCGCTAGATTTCGCGATTGGCCCGTTACTCCTCGCAAGAGACTGCTGGCCCATAATGAAATAGGCTCAGTTTTCAAAACAATGAAAATCCCAGCGACAATGACGCCGAGAAGTACACCTATCAGACGTGACCGTTTTGCGAGCCACCCACCGGCGAAACCCAGAACAACCAGACTGGAGCCCACAATGACCACCAGATAGGTTGAGGGGGGTCGTGAAGCTGTTAGCTGCCATCCCTCGGGGAGAAAACGGCTCAGGCTGATGAGCAACGGAAGAAGAGCAGCGAACAACATCGCGGTGAGATCCTCCCGGCTCACTCCGCGATCACGAGGACGAGTCACCATCCAAGTTATCACTGTCAACCCTAATGATGCCGTTGGAAACCAGAAATCAAACTGCCGCAATGAGACTGCGGGTTGAAGCCAGTAAACGCTGACCAGACTGATGATGAGAAGTGACCATCTTCGCCATCTGTGGGAGGCGGTCAGGAGCAGCGCGCTGACAAGAAGACTGAATACAAGAATGTGGATCAGGGTCATTAGAAGCCCTGATAGATCCACTGCGGAGAGGCATCCGCGGTGAGGATGATCATAAGAAGAATTATCAAGCACAAAGCGAGCGCGTAAAGATTCTCGCGTGCGCTCGTATTACGGAACTTCACTCGCCCCTCCCTGTTTCATACCCACACATTTTCCACTCCCCGTCCTCAACAACAGCGAGGTAGGTCCTCCCCGAAAGGGGGATATCTTGATCCTCCCCGCCGTAGTTGGCGACAATCTTGCCCTCACAGTCGACGAGAGTTTGATCACCGCTCACGCCAACAGGACTGCAGGCCAACCCATCAAGGCGAACGATAACGGCTTCAAATGAGGATGCTTCAGCATGCGCACCTTCCTCCCAATCCAGGCATGATTTATTAACCGCCCGGATGACGTCTTTCGACACGAGAGCATTCAGATATGCTTCAATCGCCTCCTCTGCCGATCCCTGCTGTGTGCAAGCAGTGATAGCCAAACTCAGAAAAGTAAGAATCCCAACAATCCGAATGACATTCCGCATACCCACACCTCCAATGGGATTACTCAATCAATTCCCGAGGAAATACTAAATCTATTTTCGCTAGATTTCCGAGATTGTTCCTTCGATCAAAACCTTAGGGAAGGATCCAAGGAATGCTGTCTAATGGCGGGACTGGAGTTAGGAAATAAAGGGTAGTCCAATCGTGCCAGGCTTCATAATTATCGTCCGTGAACCCTAAATCGATCCAATCTTTATCAGCAAAACCCGCACCGATATCCTCAATCGATCCAGGCCCATACACAGGGACAAATACCGGCCAGCCTTTCATCTGGTTATACCAGCTTCGGATAACGCCAATCACTCCCCTGACAACAGTGCGTCCACTAGCGGTGAAAGTACCACAGTAGGACGTCCCGATTCTGCAGGGCGAATAGGAAGTCGCATAAACAGGGATCGCTCGCCAGTACTCGATCGTCCCACTCCCTGTGTCTAGCGTACGGATAACGATCTTGGTGCCATAGCCTACAACTCGTGGCTTCGGCTCAATAACGGCGACCGCCTCATCAACGGACCGTTCCACCTCAACACCGTCCTCTATTCGCAGGCGGATTCGTTTATTCACCACTCCATAGGAACCCGTGCTGATAACCTCTAACGCATCTAGCTCAAGATAATCGGCCGGCTGGTAGACGGTGCTGAAGGGGATTGGCTCCATCTCGGATAGGATTTTTTCCTGTACCCTGACCACACGAATTCGGCCATCGCTGGGAATTGTGGCTTCCACCTCAGGGACTGCGTAATCCATGCCAGTCAATACAATGCCAGCGTGTGCCAAAGTTTCGCCGACTGTTTTGCCGGCAGCCCGTGTGTGAACAACTTCATCATCCGTTTCGACTACAATTGGCCGAGACCTGGCAATCTCAATCCTGTCACCTGCGGATACAGTAGCACCTGGATATGGCTCGACATGGTCTCCTTCGTATAGGATGATGCCTGCATCCCACAACACCTCTCCAACTGTAACAGCCGCACTGCGAATAAGAATTGAAGTGCCAGAATCGATGATTTCGAGGTCAACTCCTTGAATTAATTGGACGCTGAGAGGATATTTTGAGATCTGAAATCCGGAGGAGTCTTCGAGCCACATGGTGACATCTATTCGATCACCGGGGAAAACACGAACGCCAGCCTCAAGTAGGATATTCTCTGGCGAAGTTTCGGTTGTTAGCACTTTCTCAATTTCACCGCCGGTCTGAATGGTCACCTCGCGAGCGTTCTGAACCCGGATCGTCATTCCAGGGATCAACCTCTCGCTCTCCGAAGGGTGTACTTGATCCTCGTCTTCTAAAGTAACTCCAGCATCACGCAGCGCAGCCATTACCGTCCGCGCGTGTGTGTGAAGGGAGCTCTCAGACCCATTGATATCCAGGTGTACAGTTCGGTCCGTCGCACTGTACACCAATACTGACCCACAAAGGGCTAGCATGACGATCCCCAAGGAGAGGATCTGAGGATATAGATCGAGAGTACGTTTGATTTTTTCCATAGACCGCGCTGAGTATACCAAAAGACTCAAGTGGCGTTTCTTATTCAGAGTACAGCCGATTCCTCAGTGTGACTCTTGTGGACGATAATACTTTCCTCTGATCAGTACCCGATTGCGATGGTTGATGTAAGATACATGCTTGGTAATCGTTTGTCACTTTATGTAACCAACTGCTGTTTTAAACATCTAAATAGTGTTGGATAGTTGAATTTCACGAATGAGAGGTCGAATTCCATGCCAATTTATGAGTTTCAATGCGGCAAATGCGATCATCCGTTTGAGGAATTGCTCTTAGGCGCCTCGAAAGTTGATGAAGTACGCTGCCCAAATTGTAAGAGCAGCCTAGTTCACAAGCGGATCTCACTCTTTGGAACAACAGGTGGTGGCACAAAATCCGACGCATCCTACGCTTCTTGCACAACAAGCACTTGAGGAATCCCGTCGCGTTGAGCTGACCGTGTGTCAGACATTCTCTTCACAAAATCTCAAGAGTTTAGGCTAGAACCCTGAAGGTTGCTGTAAATGTTTTCCAGTGACCTTTTCTATTTTTCTCAGCCTATACCAGATAAGAATCAAACAGCGCCTGGGCAGGCACCCTGACGGCACCCGGAGAAACCTCTGTACCGCTGCTTCCTTTCGGATCTGACGGGGTTTGGAGATCTCCGCTGCGTCAGACCTGCCCAGACGCCAACATGGAGGATATCGCGCGTAACACAAGCTGTCAATTCGAACTGTCTTCGCAGCTACAGTATTCTTAATATTACATCTTTGCCTTTAGATCTTGGTACCCATATTGATTATGCGGGTCCAGTCCTTCGTGATTGAAATCACGAAGGATTCGGTGATTGGATGTGGTCACAAGATAGTCGTTCTATGGACCAAGGATTCAGATTCGGCTTTAGAAGTAAATCGCCAAGCAGCCCATCCACCCTACCCTGAAGGGTGGATGGGCTGGTTGATTAAAATAAAGACACCGCGGTTGCGGTGTCGAGAGGCGGAGAGGGTGGGATTCGAACCCACGGAGCCTTTCAGCTCACTCGCTTTCCAGGCGAGCGCGTTAGGCCAGACTACGCTACCTCTCCATTGGTTTTACTACTCACTTGGTCGTGAGCGCCGCAATTATATCATGGGGATAAGGGCAGCTCAGGAAGCGAAAAAACCCAGAGGTTGTGATCTTCAGAGGAGCGAAAGACAATCACAGAACCATCTGGAGATGGCTGCCAATCATTACTTGCGATCGGAAGAGCATCAAGCATGGGATCCGTCAATTCCCATACAATATCTTCATGAATATCAATCTGCCACAGATAAGCACCTGGAGCGTCTAGATCTTGCGGGATTACAAGCAACTGACCCTCTCCACGCCATCGGTAAGCGCCGATGAACGAATAGTGTTGCTTTACGCTGCCATCCGTCCCAATGATCCAAAGGCCGTTCCGATCGGGTTGATTTTCAAAAGCCATGAAGAAGGCCAGCCAACCACCCGCAGGGGATAGAAGGAGACTGCGGGGTTTTTCCGCTTCAAACAGCAGTCGCCCGGCACCATCCTCTGTTGAAACCCGCCAAATCCCGGCAGGTCCATCTGGCGCCAGGCGGCCATAGACGACAATCGCCTCTTCTCCAGCAGCCCAGCCTATGAAGTGACCACCATTAACCGTGACAACTTCGCGCGCCGCCCCTCCATCAACATCTGCCAGCCATATTGCTTGCTGGCGAAGATCCGGATGGCGTATTCCGCTAGACCCAAGTTCCCATGCGATCTGGTTACCACTGGGGGAGAAAAAGATCCTTCTTCCCGGCGATGGAACCACCCAACGATCGCCATCTGCCCAACGCTCTATGTAAACCGCGCCAGCCTCTGTGTATGCCACTAAAGACCAATCTTGTGAATAAACACCAATTCGCTCGGTGAGCAGCGTGGGGGATCCTCCCTCCTTGGGAATACTATAAAGACCAGGTGCATCGCCTTTCTCACCTGCATCGAAAAGCATCACCCATTCTGAATCCGAGGACCAACGAGGATAAGGACAACAGTTTCCATCGGTGATGCGAATTGGAAGCGGCCGAGGGCTATTTCTCGGCAAATGTGCGATAGTGAGAACAGGCTCTGGCGTCGATGTAGGAAACGGGGGCAGGGTTGTAACTTCAGGCACATAAGCGCTTCCATACGAAGGTCTTGGACCAGCTTGAGCAGCGTCAGCGAGCACCCCCAGAAGGGCGATCAAGGTCAAGCTGAGACAAACAAATATCAGGCGCTTACCAATCAAATGGCCACGGAAAGACATAATTATTCACCAATGGATACCCGAATCGAGTCTCGGGCTGTTCGAATAGATCGGTCCAACGTCTGGGATTCTCCATATCCATCTCGAATCGTATCGGTTCCGCCCCGAGTAAAGCTAACCGCTCCCAATCCGCTTCAATGAGATTCAGAGGGTTGTAGCCAATCGCGTGAGTCTCGGAGTCACGGATCTCCAGATGGATATGCGGACGAGAAATACAGGTGAGATCGGGGTCTCCGCTTAGAGCCACAACTTCACCTGCAATGACTTTCTGTCCAACCTTCATTCTAGAACGAACCAGCAAATGGCCGTAAAAAGATGCATAGCCATTGGCATGGTTGATAAGTAAATTATGTGGACCGGCGCCATGCCAACTATCGACAGAATACACAACTCCATCGCCAATCGCCCTCACCGGCGTACCGCAGGAAGCTGCGAGATCGAGACCAAAATGCAGTCCTTGGCCCCCATAATAAACATTGTTCCGGAAGCGGTATGCGAAAGTCGTATTTCCATACGCTTGCAGAAAAAACCAGGTGTCGGGTCCAGGTGGTCCTGCAAAGGGCATTATGAAGGGCCGCTCTACCTGCGGTGGAGACGTCTCAGCACTCGCAGTACTCTGCCCAGTGGCGACCAGAAGCAGAGCGGTGAGCCCCAACATGATGCACACTCGAGCTTTTTCCCTTACGGACATATCGATTCCATTACTTTTTTCGCTCAACCAGTTCCGCTGGTCCGCGCGGCGGGAATAATTGATTCTGTACCTCTGGCGCGAACCTTCGTACCAAATCGGACGAAAGAGCATTTTCCTTGCAAACTCCAGCAAAGAAATCAGCGCTCGGTCGTTTTGTTCGTTCTTGTGTCCTGGAGTCAAGTGCCCAGAGCCCAAATCGCTGAGTCCAACCCCGCTCCCACTCAAAATTGTCGACCAGAGTCCAATGGAAGTAACCTTTCACACGCCAGTTGAAATTCACGGCACGCCATAATTGCTGGAGATGGCCCGCGAGATACCGCGGTCTGATCACACCCTCGCTGTCCTCAATACCATTCTCAGTGACATAGATCGGCTTTCCATAACCATGTGCCCATTGAAGTGCATCCCAGAATCCGTCCGGTTTGTTCGCGATCCACCCCGTCGGGCTAAGGTCCGCATCATCGGCGAACCCTCCGGCCTGGAAGATCTCCAATGGCTTTGTTAATTGGATCGAAACCTGCTCAACAGTGTAGTAGTTCAAACCGAAAAAATCTTGAGTTCCACGGGCCTCAGGAATACTTTCTCGCATCTGAAGGAACCGAATTTTCCCGTCTGTGACCGCTCGAGGGAAGACATCGTTAAACCTCCGGCCTCGAAACTTCGCAACCATTCGGTTGATCGGCAAGAATCCTTCCACTGGTTCGAAACCCCGATAATGATGGGCAAGTCCAACAGAAGCGGATGGTTGAAGTCGATGGATCGCATGATACGCAGCAGCATGCGCTCGGATAAGGTGACGAATTGCTGTTGGAAGAGTTCGAAGATCGCGCTTACCGGGGGGAAAGACACCGTCAGCGAAAGACGAGTATGCATAGACATTTGGCTCATTGATGGTGATCCATAACTTCACGACATCTTTCAGCGCAGTGACGACTTTCTCCACATAGCGCTTGAAGAGCTTGTCGATCTCCGGATTTAGCCAGCCCCCTCGTTCAGCTACCCAGCGTGGGTTTGTAAAATGATGCAGCGTAACCATCGGTGTGAGCCCTCGCTCTACCGCTCCCAGGAGTATTTCACGGTAGCGGTCAATTGCAGCTTCGTCCCAAACTGCAGGGCTGGGTTCTACGCGACTCCACTCAATCGACATCCTATGCGCGTTTTGGAATGATTCAGCTGCCCGATCGAAATCCTCTGCCCAGCGGCCTGCCCACCAATCACATGCTTTCCCGGACTTATGTCCGTGCAAGATTCGATCCGCTTCCTGCTCCCAATCCCACCAGTCATTATCCCGGTTATCCCCCTCAACTTGGTGAGATGAAGTCGCCGTCCCCCATAAGAAAGACTGTGGGAAATGATAGCTGGCTCGAATCATTCCATTTCCTTCACTTTCACGCTCGAAGCGTCGCGATTAAGGCGGATCTGAGCGAAAAGATTCCGCACATTCGTCGGAGAAAATCCAAGATCAAAGGCGTCTTCGAAGGCAGAATAATCATCATCTGCAACCCGAAACAGGATTCTGATCCTCTCTTTAAGGAGATCCTGGATTAAAGCTGCCAGCACCGATTTTGTGAAACCACGACGATATCCCGATGAATCAGACTCCACATATATCTCTGCGGATTGGGAACTCCGCCAATTAATCCCCGAGGCTGCGTACCCCTCTCCCCGGGATTGAATCTCAAAGCGGGGAGAACCACCCAACCCCTCACTTTTCTGTACCAAGACATTCATTACCGGTTGAAATCTCTTTGAATCCAGTCTCAATAAATTCATTACCGCAATCGGCTCGATATCGGCGATGTCGAGTAATGATTCGCTTTGCTCAATTGGCAGATAAATCAAATAGGGTCGACCGGGATCGAGCGCTCCGGCTATCAGTGTTCTAATCGCTTCATCTGTCGCAGTAAAGGGTATTAGTACAGGTCTGAAAAGATCCAGCCCCGTACTCGCAACTGCCATGAAACCGCTCAAGACTTTGCCGTTGGGATAATAGCCAAAAATTGAAACACGTTCGTCTGGGTGTTCTAGCCCATAGTATGCCGCCATCGCATCGGAAGTGGAATGGATATCCACAAG
>SOIH01000227.1 GCA_004376895.1 Anaerolineales bacterium
CCAAGCCTTGCAAAGTGTCATGAGGATTCAATTTTGATATGGAGATTTGCCGTCTAACAGTGGCATAAGCTTACTCACGGCTCTTGCTACGATCCATCCGTTAGCCTAAACCACACTTGGCTTTTCGCGCCGCGCACCCTCCGAACAAAGGGAGGTCTGCTTATGCAGGGTTAGGCATTTCAATAACAGCAATTACACGACCTTTCTATGCAATAGTGGATTGAGCTTCGTCATAATCCAATAGTCGGAATCTAACCCCGTCTTCTCTGCTACTGACTGCGGGGCGATATCAGGATGATCTGTTCCAATAACCGTTGCAATATCACCTACATTTACGGTTCTATTTTCACCGATCTCAGCCAAAATTAAATTTGCATTCACGCCACCCGCAATAATCGGATAGACCTTGCCGCCAATTAGAACATCAGCATTATTTGCGCCACTACATGGATAGCCATCTGTATGTCCAATTGGAATTGTGGCTATCCAAGTAGGTTTCTTTGCAATATACCGATGACCAAAACTCACCCCCTCACCTTCTCGAACATTTTCGACCCGCACAACTCGTGCTTTGAGCCGAAACGTGAGTTCAAGGTTCATGATCCTATTCCCATCTTCATCAAAATTGTAGATTGCACCACCAAATATTACATGTCCTGGACGCACAATGCCCAACTGATGGGATGCGGGTGTTTTCACAATCATCCGAGATGGCGCTGCATGCAAGACCCCCGTGTCAATTCCTTTCTTCCGGGATTGTTCGATCACATTCATAAATCGTTCTAGCTGTACATCATCGAAGGAAACATCACCTCGTTTGGCACCGGCTGTCATCGTGTAAGTCCCCGCAATTTTTATTGCTTTGCTTGCCGCCAATTCTTCAATCCAGGGTAGTGCTCGCTCATAAGGCATACCAATACGATTCATGCCGGTTTCAATATACAGCTGTACTGGAACAGGACGGTTCAGTTTCTTCGCCAGACTTTCGATCTGTTCTTTTGCATTATCGTGAAACAATGTCAACATCACATCCTGTCGGACTAGTTCTTCAGCTTCACTCTGACAAACATGCGCCATCAGAAGAATTGGTTTGCGAACCCCAATTTCTCGAAGCACCAATGCTTCATCTACCCGTACAACTGCATAACCATATACTTCATCCATCTCGTCGACAATTGGGCCAACTGCTTGGAGTCCAAGACCGTAAGCATTATTCTTCACCACAAACAGAATGCGTGCTTTATTCGCAAACCGATAGACTTCCCGTACATTATTCTGGATAGCAGCGGCTATGATTTCAACCCAAGGATCAAAGCTATTATCAGATAATTGACGTATTTTCTTAACTTCTTCAAGACCTATTCTCATTTTTTTCCTTCAGCTTGAACTAAAATACATAACGGCTCTCGGTTCAGCCGCCTGCGGGTTTCCTGTTGAGCCTTTGCTACTCATCAACTACCGAAACCCTGGATCCACTGCCATGCGCTGCGGTAGCAGGTCGGCTGCAACCGCTTGTTATACGGCAGTAATGATTTTCGAGGAAAGCTGCACTATCTCTTTTTCCTAATGGCTTCGGAAGCTATTTGAACTGCGCTTGCAACCACTTCACTACAAACATCAGGTCCTCCAGACGCGGCATATTCAAGTGCCTCAGTCTTATCGGCCAGATCATAGTTGCGGCCAAGCTTTTCCTCGAGAATACTCGCACAATCAGTGCTTCCATTCTCCTCCTCAAACCGCTTGCAGAAACGACGGGCAGAAGGAAGAGAACCGATATATCCCCTCCAATCGCTAAGATCATCCCTTCCAAATTCCAATCCTAGGGCCATGAGGGACCCGATAACAGCCCCACAGGTTTCCCCTCGGAGAGCAATCCCCGGGAAAGGTGTCAAAGCTCGTAGAATCTGGCCACCGTCTAGGTCAAACTCTTCTTGAAGAACAACAAAAGATGTCTGAGCACAGTTTCCAGATTCCATAAGGATTTCTTTGACTTTACTAACTAGAGGGTTATCTTCGTCAGTACTTGAAGGATTCTTACCCATATTCATTCCTCCATTAAGTTTTATGCCGTACAACGATTCGAGATGAGCGGCCGGGGCATGCCCCCTTCTCTTCTTTCACTGCATACATATCATACAACTTGGTTGGATTTTCGCGCAGCTCCCCCGGGTCCGCTCCATTGAGTTGATTGTATGAAAACGCTGCACCCCCCGCTACACTAGTTGTATGCCGACAACTCGTAGCAAAGGAGGCGCAGCATGTACCATTATAAGATCGGATGTGACGCTCATAGAAGGTATTCTCAGTTTGCCATTCTCGACCATGAAGGCCACTTTCTGCAACAGGTGCGGGTCAATCACATGCCAGGCACCATTCGTGATTTTCTCGAAGACTACCCCCCAGGCACGCCTGTCGCTCTCGAAAGCGTCGGCAACTGGTACTGGATCGTCGACGAGATCGAAGCCGCCGGATGCCTCCCGCTCATGGCCCACGCCGCCAAGGCCGAGGTCATGATGGGCAACGTCAACAAGACTGACAAGCTCGACGCCCGAGGATTGGCCACTCTGCTTCACCTTGGCTCCCTGCCAACTGTCTGGCTGCCACCCCACGAGATCAGAGACGAGCGCGAGCTGCACCGCACCCGCATACAGTCAAGCTGCACGAACGGTGGCGTTCTCCAAACAGCGCACTGCCCTCAAGAACCGCGTGCATTCCACTCTGGCCAAGTATGCCCTCTCCCTGGACACCGACAGCGATATCTTTGCCCCGAAATGGAGGCCGGAACTCACGAAAGCCTGCAGAGCCCTTCCGCCAGAAACGCAGCGCTGTATGCAGCAGCACCTGATTGCACTGGATCATGTTCAGGGCCAGATCAAAGAACTCGAAGAGCGCATCAAGCAAAGGGTTGAAATCACCCCCAACATCCAGCTTCTCAAAACGCTTCCCGGCGTGGCCAACATCCTGGCGATCGTGATCGAACGCGAGATGGGCACCGTGGATCGCTTTTCTTCTTCGGCTCATTTCGCTAGCTATGCTGGAACTGTTCCAACAGTCAAATCCAGCGGCGGCAAGACCCGCTACGGAAGGCTCAGAAAGCAGTCCAACCAGTACCTCAAATGGGCTTTCATCGAGGCCGCCAACGTCATCGTTCGTCAGCGCCGCCATCCCACTTGGAGGGCCAAGCACGTCACCATACTCTACGAACGCATCCGGCAGCGAAAAGGTCATTCCGTCGCCGTTGGCGCGGTGGCACGACACCTATCCGAAGCAGCTTTCTGGATGCTGAGAAAGCAAGAA
>SOIH01000164.1 GCA_004376895.1 Anaerolineales bacterium
GCGAGTATTTACAAGCTATGTGTTGGATGTTATTACGGTAAATCCTCAAGGAAATTGTTGAATAATGCTGAATTTTACCATCCGGATGGGAGAGCGTGAGACACTTGTGAAATTTCTATGGTTATGATCGGATCGAGTATTGTATTTCTAAAGTGGGAACTTGACACCCGCGGAATCGCTATGGTATTCTCAGCCGGCCTTCGCAAGGAAAATGCGAACTGGAGGGACAATGGGGGATGATCTTCGCTACTGGATCGGCTTCAATCGAATTCACGGCGTAGGCGCGGCACGCTTCAATCTGCTCCTAGAGGCCTTCGGCGATCTGGAATATGCCTGGAAGGCGACAGCGTCGGAATTGCGCAACGCTGGTTTAGGACAAAAAACTGTTCAATCCATCCTGTCGAATCGGGATAAGATAGATCCAGCTCGGGAACTTGACCGGGTCTACGAGCTGGGGTATTCGTTACTTACCATAAAAGATCGGAACTATCCCGCCAGGCTGCGTGAAATAGACCTACCACCACCGCTTCTCTACCAGTACGGTGAATTGGTAGATAACGATCGCCTGGCCGCAGCGATAGTCGGCACACGACGAGCGACGCAATACGGAAAATCGGTTGCACGCGAAATTGCCTATGTCCTGGCTGGGTGCGGAGTAACGATCGTCTCTGGACTCGCTCGAGGGATTGATGGGATTGCCCATCAGGCAGCGATAGATGCCGGCGGACGAACCATAGCGGTGTTGGGGTCCGGGTTGGATAAAATCTATCCTCCTGAACATCGTGGCTTGGCGGATCAGATCGCGGCACAAGGATCGATCGTCAGCGATTATGCTCTGGGGACGAAGCCTGAGGGGCGCAATTTCCCTCCCCGCAATCGAATTATCAGCGGGCTTTCATTGGCCGTAATCGTGATCGAGGCCGGTGAGTCGAGTGGGGCGCTCATCACAGCGGATTTTTCGGCAGATCAGGGTCGAGATGTTTTTGCTGTTCCGGGCGATATCTATAAACCAAGCAGTAAAGGAACGAATCGATTGATTCAGGCTGGCGCACACCCTTTAGTAAAACCAGAAGAGGTCTTAGAGGTATTAAATCTGGATCTCGTTAGCAGTCAGGATGACGTTTCCGAACAACTCCCGGAAGACGAAGTTGAGCAAAAGGTATTTAAGGAGTTAAGCAAGCAGCCGATCCATGTTGACGAACTGCTGACACGCTGCTCGCTGCCGGCGTCCACCATAAATGCAGCACTCGCAATGTTGGAACTAAAAGGGCGGGTAAGGCAGGTTGGCGGGATGAACTTCGTAAGAATTCGTGAGGGACAAGCGATATATAAGGTGGATTAACCGATGGGTTCAAACTACTATGCTGCGATAATGGCCGGAGGAGGGGGGACACGGCTATGGCCTTTATCAAGGAAGAAGCGCCCAAAACAAGCGCTCAAGTTTTTTGGAAAACGGACTCTCTTTCAGGTGTCGGTGGAACGGATATTACCGATTATCGAACCTGCAAAACTTCTCGTACTTACAGTAGCGGATCAAGCGGAAATATTAGCTAAACAAGAAGAGTTACTCCTGCCGAAGAATTTCATTATTGAGCCATCTCCGCGCGGCACCGCTTCAGCTATCGGCCTCGCTGCAATTTACCTCAACCATAGAGATCCCGGAAGCGTCATGGCTTGTCTTACAGCGGATCACTACATGACAAACGAGCCGGCATTCCGCGAACTTCTTCTGGCGGCCTATGATGCGGCGCTTGATAACCACCTGGTTACTCTGGGGATTACGCCTGAAGCTCCGGATCCAACATATGGATACATTCATAAAGGGGATGCATCTAATAAATATCGTGGACTCCAATCATTCACCGTTCGCTCTTTCAAAGAAAAGCCAGACGCGGATCTTGCCAGGAAGTATCAACAAAGCGGTGAATACAGCTGGAATTCAGGGATGTTTGTCTGGCGAACCGACCGCATATTAAAAGAAATCCAACGTCAAATGCCTGATCTTTTTTCAGGATTGCAAGAAATCGAGAAGGCTTTGGATACTGATCGAGAGCGTGAAACAGTTGATGCGGTTTGGAGCGAGCTGAAGAGCATCACGATTGATTACGGTGTGATGGAGGGGGCGGGCGGTGTCGTTGTGATACCCGCAGATGACTTGGGTTGGATTGACGTTGGCGATTGGAATCGCTTATACAACGTTCTTGAGAAAGACGAAGCCGGAAATGTCAGCGATGCCGAATCCGTCCTTTTACTCGACACAAGAGGAGTCCTCATCTTACAGGAAGGACAGGGAGATTCGGGTCGCCTTATCGCTACGTTAGGTATCGACGATCTTGTCATTATTGACACCGAGGATGTGCTGCTTATTTGCCGTAGAGAAATGGCAGATCAAGTGAAGCGTTTGGTTGATTTCATGAATGAGCGAGAATTGGGAATTTATTCTTAGCGGAGATTAGTTTTATGGAAGCGTATTGTGTAAAGTGTAAAGAGAAGAGAGAGATTGGAAGCCCAGAACCGACATTTACTTCTTCTGGGACTCCCGCAACGCGGGGAAAATGTCCGGTTTGCGATACAGGGTTATATAGAATGGGCAAAACACCGGCGCATGAAGGGCTTGAGAAGCCTGAGGTGCAACGGAAAGCATTAAAGAAAAAGCCACGCAAACGTAAAGGTAAACTTGTCATCGTCGAATCTCCCGCCAAAGCGAGGACAGTAGGGCGAATATTAGGAAAAGATTATTCTGTGAAAGCGTCGGTGGGTCATGTGCGCGATTTATTACGCTCTCAGCTATCGGTAGATGTGGAGAACGACTTCACACCAAAGTACAGGGTACCAAACGAAAAACGCGATGTCGTAAAGGGATTAAAAGCGGATTCTGCAAAGGCCACCGAAGTTTTCATTGCAACGGACCCGGATCGCGAAGGAGAGGCGATCGCATGGCATCTTATTGAAGCGGTTGAGATCGAGCCCGAACTCGTCAAACGTGTAGTGTTCCATGAGATCACGAAAACTGCTGTTGAAGAGGCGTTTCAAAAACCACGCATAATTGATATGGATCTTGTCGATGCGCAGCAGGCACGGCGCATCCTCGACAGGCTTGTGGGCTACAACCTCAGCCCATTACTCTGGTCCAAGGTTCGCGGGCGTCTCTCGGCGGGTAGGGTTCAATCCGTTGCCCTGAGGATGGTTGTAGAAAGAGAACGTGAAATCCGGGGTTTCATTCCACAGGAATATTGGACGATCGATGCAGGTTTTGTGAACCATCAGAAGCCTCCTGATTTTAAAGCGAGGCTTACTCGCTGGGATGGTGCGAAAGCAGAAATAACAAGCGAGGGGGAAGTTAAGGAGCTCGTCGAGGATATTGAAGAGGCGGATTATCGTGTAGTCGGCGTCAAGCATGGCCAGCGCATCCGAAAACCAGTGGCGCCCTTCACAACCAGTACAATGCAGCAAGCTGCCTCTAGACGGTTCAATTACACTGCGCGTAAGACGATGGCTATCGCTCAGCAATTGTATGAGGGACTTGATGTTGGCGAAGGTGATTCGTACGGTCTGATTACTTATATGCGTACAGATTCGACACAGGTGTCTAATGAGGCGATCAGGGATGTCAGGCAATTTATCGAGAAGCGCTTTGGTAAAGAGTTCCTACCCGGGAATCCAGTAATCTACCGGACTCGAGCGCGCAGCGCTCAAGAAGCGCACGAGGCGATTCGCCCAACGTCTGTTTCCCGAACTCCTGAGCGGATCAAGTCTTATCTCTCAGCAGATCAGTTTAAATTATACGATCTCATCTGGCGACGCTTTGTCGCCTCACAGATGAAACCCGCTGAGTACGACACGCTTGCGATTGAGATCGAAGGCATTTCTACGGACCATCAGTATCTTTTCAAGGTATCGGCATCAGCTATGCGGTTTCCAGGATTCTTGGAAGTGTATGGCGAAAGGGAGAAGCAATCCAAGAATGGGGATAATGGCGGAAATGGTCTTACGTCCACACTTGAACAACTTCCCGAACTGGTCGAGGGGGATTCTCTTGATCTAACCGGAGTCTTCCCAGACCAGCATTTCACAAAACATCCTCCACGCTATTCCGATGCCAGTTTGATTAAAGCAATGGAAGAGCATGGGATTGGGCGTCCTTCAACTTATGCTCCAACGATCTCGACGTTACGTCAGCGAGGATACGTAACTCGAGAGAAGCGCCGCCTTCATCCGACCGAGATCGGTGAAGTTGTCACGGATTTACTGGTGGAGCATTTCTCGGATGTGATCGATATAACATTCACTGCCAAAATGGAAGGTTCGTTAGACGAAATCGCATCAGGTAAACGGGAATGGGTGGAGGTCATCCGAGAATTCTATCAGCCATTCTCAGAGGAACTTGCGAGCGCCGTCGAGAATATGCCCGAGATAAAGGCGGAGCCAGAATTGCTCGATCGTCCCTGTCCTGAGTGTGGAAAACTTCTTCTAATCCGACATGGGCGCTACGGGAAATTCATTGGCTGTTCGGATTTTCCCACTTGCCGGCACACTGAACCTTGGTTAGAGAAAATTGGGATAAGCTGCCCAGATGACGGCGGTGATCTGGTTGAGAGGCGAACCAGGAAAGGGCGCGTCTTCTACGGCTGCTCAAATTACCCAGAATGCCAATTCACTTCCTGGAAACGACCTTTGAAAATACCTTGTCCGACTTGTAATGGGCTGCTGGTAGCGGAGAATCGTGACCAAGCAGTGTGCAAATCCTGCGATTCAAAATTCGAGCGCAGCGAGTTACCTCAATCTGAGGATGATTCGGCATAGATCATGCATCGGTAACTTTGCTTTGTTCTTATTGTCGGGCTAAAATCCAAGCAGTGGAGAATCTCCAGCCCTGAAGATATTTGATTAAAGGCTGCAGAGGGAAGAGAGGGACCATGGATAACGTAAAAGAAATGATCACAAGGAAGTCCTTCGCCGTCATCGTCGCTCTAATTGCAGGAATTGCGTTGGGGGTACTTTACGCTTGGGTGATTCAACCTGTG
Organism: Anaerolineales bacterium; assembly: GCA_004376895.1. Classification (GTDB taxonomy): domain Bacteria; phylum Chloroflexota; class Anaerolineae; order Anaerolineales; family E44-bin32; genus E44-bin32. The sequence goes on from SOIH01000164.1 coordinate 5,025, forward strand.
CAACTTGTAGATGCTGATATTTCGCAGCTGCGTGAGGACCTGCGTGTAGATTACTTACGAATGGTGATTGGCTCATATGCCGCAGATTCAGATGCAGAAGTAGCCATTCAGCGCTATGAATCACTCGGCGAAAACAAAGACGCTATACTAAGCGAAGTTGGCGAAAGCCCGGGTGAAGTTAGCCCGAGTGATCTCCAAAAGTTCCAGGCGCTTGTGGCAGTGGAATCGCCATCAGAGGCGCCGCTTGTAGAAACCACTGAAGCTGATGAAGCGGCCGGATCAACAGAGCCGACAACCGCATCTACGGAAACAACTTCCGCATCGCGGTATATTTTACCTGTTTGTCTGGGGACGTTGGCGTTGGGTGCAATGCTAGGTGTTGCGCTCGTCCTGCGGCGCAGGATCGAAGCCAGGGAAAATGACTTTGAACCTGACTTTACGCCTGAGGCCATAGATAATGCGCATGATGTCGACCTTGAAGTGGAAATGGAAATCCCGAGTGAAGGGCCGTTGGCAACATTCCGTACAACCTACACAATCGGCGATGATCTGTATGATGATTCATTCAGCGTCGAAAGCCCAGCATCTGGCGACTTCTTGGGGGAGTGCGGCGTAGGTATTGCTGAAGCAATCGGGGTGGGGGATCCCAAGAAAGTATCAGCCTTTGAGGTTTGGCTCTTCGACAAGAATGACATTCAGACCGTAACCAAGATCCTAATGAGTAAATACACTTTCAGCGATGAAGAGACGCGCAGTCAGCTTGCCGCGAAAGGCGATCCGGTTATGGCTGAAGGAGGAGAAGTTGTCGAGTTAGAGACTGCATCCCTTCGTGTCGAGGCTCGCATCGTTGATATGAGTTATGGGGAGGGGGCGCTCCCTAAAGAAAGCTTCTTCGACCGCATGACGATCGAACTGAAAGCAATAACTAAGACCTAGGACACTTTTCGAAGAACAAAAAGGGCAGAACAATATTCTGCCCTTTTTGTTTTGCTACAAAGTCGTTTTAACGAATCTCTTGGATCTCCATAACGAGGTCACCCCCCGGGGTCTCGGCCTTGGTAATGTCGCCGACGCGTTTCCCCATGAGAGAGCTGCCTATTGGCGATTCGTTCGATATTTTCCCGTTTCTCGGATCGGCTTCTTTGATGCCGACGAGTTTGTACGTCTGCGGAGCTTCTCCGTCTACGATGACAACAACGGTGGACCCAATATTAACCTGCTCTTTGCCGACATTGCCTTCAACAATAACTGCAATCTTTAGGATTTGCTGAAGCTCGGTAATTTTCCCTTCCAAAAAAGCCTGATCTTCCTTGGCGATAATATAATCAGCGTTTTCCTTGAGATCTCCCATCGAGATTGCGTTACGGAGACGTTTTGCCAAATCCACACGCCGTGGCCCCGTTAATTCCTTGAGTTCTTCCTGAAGTTTTTGTGCGCCTTCAGACGTAAGATAGATATCTTTATTTTCCATAACATTACCTGACGAAACTTATTTACAAAGCTGCCTGTGGGTCAAATAAACGGCTGTGCTCATCTATTGCAAAGCGATCGGTCATACCAGCGATATAATCACAGATTATCCGGTGAAATTCACCATTCTTTGCTCGTCCCTGAACTTCGGCGGGAAGTATACCCGGATTTTCGGTGTAAGAGTTGAATAAATCCTGCAAGATATGTTCTGCTTTGATCTGCATACGGTAAACCCGAAAATGGCGGTACATATTCTCGAAAAGGAAATCTTTCAACTCACGATTCATCTTGATGAATGATTCAGAATATACAACGACGTTGCTTGGTAGGCACTGAAGCTCATTAACGGATTTCGCGCCGCTCGCTTCCAAGGCTAGCGAAGTCGAATCTAGGACATCTGAGATCTCAATACCGATCAAGCGACGGATGAGTTGATGCCGAGTAATCTCATCTAGCTCAACGGCATCCCAGCCGACACTCTCCTTTAGTTTCTGCCAGAGAGTTAATTCTTGCAATAATTTTGTTTTGAGCAAACCAGCACGAAGACCATCATCCAGGTCATGCGCGGTGTATGCTATTTCATCAGCCACATTCGCAATCTGTGCCTCTAGATTTCCGCGTTTCTCCGGGTCATACCCTTCGGCGTCTGAGATATCGTACTCGGTTTCGTGCTTGACCATCCCCTCACGCACCTCGTAAGTGAGATTCAAACCTGGGAATTGAGGAAACCTTCTTTCAAGTGTCGTCACAATGCGAAGTGATTGGCGATTATGATCAAAACCGCCGTGGTCACTCATCAATTCGGAAAGAGCATGTTCGCCCGCATGACCGAAGGGAGTATGACCGAGGTCGTGAGCAAGGCATATCGCCTCCACGAGGTCTTCATTCGCACCAAGCGCACGGGCGATTGTTCTGCCGATCTGCGCGACCTCGAGTGTATGCGTCAGTCGAGTTCTATAATAGTCGCCCTCAGTAATTACAAAAACTTGAGTCTTATATTCAAGGCGCCGGAAGGCAGTTGTGTGGATGATGCGGTCACGGTCGCGCTGGAAGGCTGTGCGGTATTCGCGCTCTGGATCGGGATATTCACGCCCTTTGGAATCGCGGCTGCGAAAGCCATAAGGCGCCAGTTGTTTATCTTCCAGATCTTCGAGAATATCTCTCTGGTAAATCATACCGCCCTCCGAATTGGTTGGGCTTGAGAGTGTAACCGAGCACGGAGCTGCCTGTCAACGCAAAACGTTGACAGGCACGCACCTTATGAACCATAATTCAAACATCCTTTATGGAGGCTTAAGATGGCTTATCCATTTCCCAGCGATGAATGGCTGCAGGTTCTAGTCGAGGTTCTAAATTCTGATGAGCGTTATGCTGAGGTGGCGAAGAACTGGGAAGGGGATATGACGGTAGTGATCGAACCTGAAGACGGGGATGAGCGTCAAGATCTTCCTGTGGCCGTATATCTCGATCTGTGGCATGGGAAATGTCGCAGCGCCCGGTTCATCGATCTGGAGAAAGAAGAGATGCCGGATGCAGCATTTACGCTCCGCGCGCGCATAGACAATATCCAGAAATTATTTACCGGTCAACTGGATCCGATTCAAGCGATGATGACGCGCCGTCTGCGAGTTGAAGGAAATATGGCATACATGCTGCGCAATGTGCCTACTGTGCTAGATTTTGTACGCTGCTGTCAAAAGGTTCCGATAGAAGAATAAGCCTTAACTATTTGTGCCCACGACCTGGAGGTCGAACCATGCCTCATTACCTTCTCGTACATAAAATTGTAACGTATCCAGAATCACAGGATGATTGGATCGATCAATGGCGTGAAATTAGGAAGAAAGCCCATGGAGATGTTGAGTGGGTTCATTCTTTCTTCGATCCAGCCGAGGGGAAATTGTACTGCGAGTGGAAAGCAGAAAGCATGGAATCAATCGTGAAATGTTTTCCGCCAGGCAGTGAAAAGCAGGCTCCCGTTGAATATTCAAGCGAAATCATCCTATTCGATACGTTATGGTTAGATTAGTCGCGAATTCAAAGTTTAGATTTCGCGCGTAAATTGCGGCATTCCCTCGATTGTTATATTTGGAGTGAGCAGGTTAATCCATGATATCAGAACTTCAATCATCCAAACCTATCTACGATTTTGTCATCATCGGCTCAGGATTTGGCGGGAGCGTTTCGGCGATGCGCTTAGCTGAAAAGGGATATCGGGTCCTTGTACTTGAGCGCGGTTTACGGTACGAGGATGAGGATTTCCCGAAGAACAATTGGCTGTTGTGGAAATTTCTTTGGATGCCGGCACTTCGTTTTTTCGGCTTCTGGGAATTAACGCTTTTGCGAGATGTGATGGCATTCAGCTGGAGCGGGGTGGGGGGTGGAAGCCTGGGATATGCGAATGTGCTCGTTGACCCGGACGATAAAATGTATGAGGTCGGCAGTTGGGCTGGGCTAAATGATTGGAAATCTGTCCTCGCCCCCCATTTCGACACCGCAAAGCGAATGCTAGGGCGCACCACAAGCCCCAGCATTACTGAAGCCGACAAGATCATGAGATCGGTAGCAGAGAAAATGGGCAGGGGGAGTACATTCAGAAATCTTCCCGTCGGAATATTTTTCGGTACTAAAGGAATCGAAGTCGATGACCCGTTCTTTGATGGCGAGGGTCCTCGACGGTCTGGATGCACTTTTTGTGGCGGCTGTATGATCGGGTGTAGAGAAAACGCAAAAAACACTTTGCCGAAGAACTATCTGTATTTCGCAGAAAAACTTGGAGTTGAGATCCGACCTGAGGCCCAGGTCACTGAGATAAGTAAGGCGAAAGATGGTGTCAGAGATGGCGCCCGTTATCGCCTCCGATACCATAATCCACGACATGCAATTCGGTCCATGAACGCTGAAGTCTATGCCGCCAACGTGATCATCGCCGCGGGTGTAATCGGCACGTTGAATCTGCTCCTGCAGTGCCGAGATGTCTCACGTACACTCCCCGAGTTATCCGAAAAACTCGGAGAAAATGTGCGGACCAACTCCGAAGCGCTTCTTGGTGTTACCGATAGGGATCCTGACAGCAACCATACGGAAGGGATTGCGATTAACACAGTTTTCCATGCGGATGACGTCACCCATATCGAGCCTTTTCGATTTCCAGAAGGCTCGTCATTCTTGAATCGCCTTTTATGTGCGCCAATGATCGAGGCCGGGGAAGCTGGCGTAGCTTACCGGTTATGGCTGCTCTTGCTTGCCATTCTCCGCCATCCCTGGTCATTTATTACCTCGAAGCTTGGGCCTAGCTGGGGTCGGCGCACCTTTTTGATCCTCCTGATGCAAACCGAGGATAACCTCATGCGAGTGAAGCTGGGCCGCAGTCTACTGACTCTATTCCGTTTAGGGTTGACATCAGACCGCGGGAAAGAGAAACAGGTACCCGCGGAAATACCAATAGGGCATCAGGTAGTCCGTGCAATGGCTGCGGAGATTGATGGTCTGCCAATGGGAAATATTGTAGAAGGCGCGCTGAATGCATCGATGACCGCACATATCCTTGGGGGCTGTCTTATGGGGGCCAGCGACGAAGAGGGCGTGGTCAATAAAGAGCTTGAGGTGTTTAACTACCCCGGCTTGCACATCGTCGATGGTTCAATTATCCAGGCTAACCCTGGGCTCAACCCGACTTTGACGATAACCGCGATGGCAGAGTACGCGATGAGCAAAATTCCTGCGAAGAAGTAGATCTTCTGGAAGTCGAGAGTTTACGAGAATGGATACTGCATAATGCGGATGCGATTTCGTCAACGAAAAATTAATAATACACCCTGGCCATGAGCGATTCCCAATTCCGTACCTTGACGATTGATCTTACAACGGGCTCGAATGTTGTTGGAACCATCAAAAATGACGTTATTCAAAAGTATATCGGAGGGAGCGGTCTAGGCGCGTATTTGCTATACCCTGAGTTATCCCCAGACCTCGATCCGCTGAGCCCTGAAGCTCCTCTTGCTTTCCTAACTGGCCCGCTGACGGGCACGAGCGGGCCCGCCGTGGCACGCTCCGTAATTTGCGGGAAGTCACCCGCGACGGGGATCTGGGCTGAATCCAATATTGGTGGTTTCTTCGGAACAGAGCTGCGTAAAGCAGGGGTTGATGTTCTGATCGTTCGCGGTCGAGCCGCAAGCCCAGTTTACTTATGGATCAACGATAGCCGAGTAGAGCTGCGTGCTGCCGACCATCTCTGGGGAGCGGAAGATACGTACCAAACTCAGGAAATAATCAAGGACGAGCTGGGTCAGCCGGCAACCCGAGTGGCATGTATCGGCATTGCGGGGGAACAGCAAATCCCCTTCGCCCTGATACTCTGCGATCATGGAAGAGTGGCGGGACGGACGGGATTAGGCGCCGTCATGGGCTCGAAGAACTTGAAGGCGATCGCCGTGCGTGGTCGAGGCTCGATCCATCTTGAAAACCCGAAAGAATATGCAGCACTCCGGGCTCGAGTTAATAGAGAGCTCAAGGATGATCTCGTAAGTGTGAGTTTGCGAGACTTTGGTACATCCGCCTCAAGCGATTTATTCGATTATTTTGGTTTAATGCCGAAGAAAAACTTTTCATCAGGTGCATTGGACGGCACTGAAAATGTATCCGGGTCAGAGGTGACGGAGACGATATTAAGCGGCATCAGCGCTTGTCATGGTTGTGTGATCGCGTGCGGTAGAAAAGTTCAATTGATGGATGGTATTGAACGCAAGGGTCCTGAATATGAGACGACAGTCGGTTTCGGACCGAATCTCGGGATTACGGATCTATCGTTCATTACGAGAATGGGGGAGATCTGTGATCGCTATGGAATGGATACGATCTCGCTCTCTAACACGATTGGATTAGCTTTTGCCTTATTCGAGGATGGTTTAATCACTTCAAAGGATACCGCAGGCGATGAATTCCGGTGGGGGGATCACGTTGTTGTCGAGAAGCTCGTTCATCAAACGGTGCTACGGGAAGGTTTGGGGGCGATCATAGCAAAAGGGGCGAGGGCTCTGGGGGTGTATTTTGACTCACCAATATCTGCGGTAGAAGTGAAGGGATTGGAAGTGCCTTATCATGAGCCACGAGGTGCTTCAGGGGTGGCGCTTGTTTATACCACTTCTCCTCGAGGCGCTTGCCATAATCAGGGACCGTACTACTTGGTCGAGCTCGGGCAAACGATTGAGGCGATCGGCGTGGACTTCTTCGAGCGCCAGGCGGGAGCGGAAAAGGTCAAGAGCATCATCCGTCATCAGAATTGGACATCCGTCATCAACGCTCTCGTGATGTGCATCTTAGCAAATGTACCTCCAAGCGACACCAGTAAATTGATCCAGTTTGCGACTGGATATGAATATACTTTAAACGATTTGCTCCTTCTCGGTGAGCGGTCCTGGAATCTCAAACGGATGATCAACCACCGCCTCAGCCCTGCTGGAATAGATGACTCGCTGCCAGAGTGTTTTAAAGTTCCGCTTGCAGAGGGCGGTGCTGCTGGCTATGTCCCTCCTTTTGAGGAGATGTTACTTGCCTACTATGATGAACGTGGATGGGATTCAGACACAGGAATACCGACGACGAAGAAGCTGCGGGAGTTAGGATTGGACAGTCTATCCGAAGAGCTTTCCTTGCAGTAAAGGAAGGAGATAGTCCATTGAAGAAAATTGTAACGGTCGAACAAATGCGTGCAATTGAGCAGGCGGCTGATGAATCTGGACTGACATACGAAAAGATGATGGAAAATGCAGGTAAATCTATCGCCGCTGCGATTCTGGATTATTGGCCTGATGCGGAAGGATGGAATGTAACCATCCTGGCTGGGCCGGGAAATAACGGTGGGGATGGGCTCGTTGTTGGACATTATTTACAAGAGGCGGGAGCGAAAGTATCGGTATATCTCACTAGAGAAAGGACTGAAGAGGATGAAAACCTTCAGCGCATTATCCAGCATGGATGCCCGATCACAGTTGCAGAAAAGGACAAGCGACACAAAACACTTAGAGATTTGATCGTTTCCACAGATCTACTCGTAGACTCTGTTTTCGGGACAGGATTCAAGCCTCCCATAAAAGGTGATACAAAGAACATCTTTGAATTTGTCAATAAAGTGCTAGGAGAGGACGCTTCCGCGCCCTATATCGTCGCGGTAGATTGCCCGTCGGGAATGGATTGTGACACGGGTGAAATTGCAGACGAGAGTCTATCTGCTGATTTAACTGTCACGCTTGCTGCTGCCAAACCAGGCCTACTGCGTTTCCCGGGCGCAGAGTATGTTGGCGAGATCGTGGTGGCAGATATCGGGATCCCCTCTTCACAAAAGGAAATCGCAACGATAGATCTTGAATTCGCCACGCGCGAGGGTGTTCGGGCGTGGTTGCCAGAAAGGCCGCGGGATGCACATAAGGGCACTTTTGGACGTGTGATAATCGTAGCTGGGTCGATTAATTTCCCCGGCGCTGCGTCTTTATCCGCACTGGGGGCGTATCGCTCGGGTGCAGGCCTGGTGACGGTGGCAGTTCCAGAACCTATACAAGGATTTTTAGTTCCAATGATTCCAGAAGCGACGTGGCTTGTTCTGCCGCATGAGCTTGGAGTCATTACCGGTTCTGCCGCCGATGTCATCCTCGAAGAGCTTCCCCATTGTCAGGCGCTTTTGCTGGGTCCTGGTTTTGGACAAGAACAGGCAACCCTAAACTTCATGAAACGCCTGATAAATCCTTCGGCAGCTGCAAAGCAAGGAATCGGGTTTGTCCGCCACGAAGGTATAGATGAGGCGTTGAAGTTGCCTCCTATCGTTATCGACGCGGATGGTTTGAAACTGCTCGCAGGAATACCGGATTGGCAAGTTCATTTACCAGGGCAATCGATACTCACACCTCACCCGGGCGAGATGTCTGTGATGACAGGGCTCTCTGTAGCTGAGATCCAGGCGGAGCGTGAACAAACTGCCTTGGATTGGGCTGCACAATGGGGACATGTGGTTGTCTTGAAAGGGGCATTTACCGTCGTAGCATCTCCATTAGGGCAAGCTACGATCCTGCCCTTCGCAACACCTGCGTTGGCTCGTGCGGGAACTGGAGACGTATTGTCGGGTGCAATCGCATCTTTTCTTGCTCAAGGCTTACAGCCATATCAGGCAGCAATATTAGGATGCTTTATTCACGGATGGTCAGGTGAGATAGCAGCAGGAATGATCGGTTCGACAGCCGGAGTGATAGCTGGCGATATAGCGGAGCTTATTCCTGCTGCCATAAGTGAATTGGGGCGTTGCTAATTCATCGCGACGATTTCTAAAGAAGGTAGAACAAGAAATGGGACGCCCCAACGAGGCGTCCCATTAATTTACAGAGATACAGACGTAGCTACTTTTTCGCAGTATCGTCTTTTTTCTTCTTAACAGTTTTTTTGCCAGAATCAACTGCTTTAGTGATTTTCTTCTTCTGGTCGTCAAAAAGCTCCTGGCCTCGCTTCTGGAGATCTTCGGCTTTGGTTTTTGCTTCCTTGGCGAGTTCTTCCGCGCGAGCACGCGTGTCGTCAATGATATCTTCGGCTTGATCCTTCAACTCAATACCTTTATCGTAGATTAAGGTTCGGGTCTCCTCTCCGGACTGTGGGGCGAAGAGCAGAGCGACAGCCGCACCGACCAGACCGCCAATTAAAAAGCCCGAGACGAAGGCACCGAAATCACCGTTTTTATCAGACATAATCCGTTCTCCTTTGGTTATTATCTTTCCACAAACTTACTTTGAGCGGCGAAAGTCGACCAACTCGATCGCGCGTCTTAGCGCCGCGAAGGTGCTGTTCGCTTTAACAACAGGTGTTACAAGGTTATCGCTGAGAAATCTGGTAGTTCCGCGCAACGAACCGATTGTCTCGTTTGTAGCTTCGAGTATAGGCCTGATCTCGTAGCGTAGGAGGTTCGTTAGACGGGCTAGCTGAACAAGCAAGATGACAAGTGCCAAGCCGATGATTAGAGCTTCGAAGGCCATGAAAATTATCATAATGTCGCGAATGGTTTCAGTTTGTCCAGGGTTATTAACCATTACGGTCACAGCGAGGACTACACCGGCGATAAGCACGAGAAAAAATACCACTCCCAGCACGATCCATATAGGAGAAATTCTCGTGCTCGAGGGGGTGGACTCAGCGGGCGTCGAAGTGCTAGAAGGCGTGTGAGTATCTTTTTCGGTCATCGGTGTAAATTATAGCACATGCATATCCGCTGAAATCTATACCTAATGCCGCCGCCGGGTCTTTTTTTGTGAAGAATTAGGTTTGACCAAAATAGCGGTGAGAACAAGGCTCAGAATCGTTCCCAGAAGCGCAGGGAACAGGTTGATTGAGCCAAGCCTGAGAAACTGCCAGCTGATCAATTCGCCAAGCAGGTGACCTGAAAAGAATCCGATCCACGCAGATGCAAGGTAGAATGCGAGGCGTTTGAGACTGCCGCCGCGCAGAATATGGAAAAAGAAGGCACAAGCTGATGCGATGCACAGTCCCAGGATGAAGCCATGAAGAGTCACGGAAGGATTATCCCTCCTCCTAAGCATTCCTCCCCATCGTAAAACACCGCGTGCTGCCCGGGAGTTACGTCAGGAAGTGATTCAAGAAGTTGGACTTCGGCAAGAGTATCATCAAAGGGGCGAACTGTTGCGCCGACTTCCTTTGCCTTATAGCGCACTCGTACAAGGATGGATCCGTCGTCTGAAGGCGGAGATCCAGAAATCCAATTCGTCTGTCCAATACTGAAACTCGTGCGGCCGAGTCTATCCTTGGGTCCCACGACGAGAACATTATCCTGAATATTCTTGTTAATTACATAGAGGGGATGTGATTTCGAAACTCCGATGCCTTTGCGCTGCCCGATTGTGTAATTCGCTAAACCTGAATGCTGACCGAGAATCTCACCCATCACGTCGAGAATTGGACCCGGGGGGGATAAATGAATTCCTTGGTCGGTGAGGAAATCTCTATAATCCTGATCGCCCACGAAACATAGGTCCTGGCTATCGGCCCGGTCAGCGATCGGAAGATTGAGTTTTGCAGCTTGTTCACGAACTTTGTTTTTTGTGATATCGCCCAGGGGGAATATCGTTCGCGCGAGTTGATGTTGCTGCAGAACGCTGAGGACGTACGATTGATCCTTGCTTTTGTCCTTTGCCCGGAACAAATGATAGCGATCACTCACGTGGCGAATCCGTGCGTAGTGACCCGTTGCGAGGCGACTTGCACCCATAGCAAGTACGCTTTCAAGAAGGGTACCCCAGCGAACAATGTGATTACAACGCATACAGGGGTTCGGCGTTCTTCCTTTCGCATAGTCATCAATAAAGGGATCGACGACCTCTTGTTTGAAAGTATCTTTGACGTCCAGAGTGTGGAAAGGTATCTCTAGGAAGCTTGCCACTCGCCGTGCGAGCGAGACATCTTCCGGTGAGCAACAACGATTGCTGGTATCAGGTCCAGCAGACCAAAGACGGAGCATTACACCGAAGACATCGAAACCCTGCTCTACAAGCAGGGCGGCCGCAACCGAGCTATCGACACCTCCGCTCATTGCAATGGCGATTTTCCCGTTATGTGAAGTCATTTGGAGTAATCGATTGAACGTACAAGGCAAAGGATTGAGGGCAGTATTGTGGACAATTCCGAGATTGCCTTATCGTCTTTGGAGCGTTCAATAATGACTTTGAGTGAACCTGAGGATGATTCCTCACCCAAGATCGGGTTGTTGCTTTCCGTTACGGAGCGGGTGAAAATTACCTCCGCAGGAGAGCACCCAAGTGGCTTCGAGACAATCTCTCGAGAGCGTGCTAGGGCGATTTCTGCCCTTTGCCCCCAGCGGTGGAATGACGATGGATTTTCGAAATCCTGCTGGAAAAATGGCAGCATCGCTTTTAACACATGGGCGTCTAAAGGTGAAGTTCCTACGTAGTCTAAATAGACGTGAGCTTTTTTCTGCATACTTGAAAGATTCTATCATGTGCGTCTTGAAAAACAGATCTGAAGTTATCTCTAGCAATAGTTCGAGAAGGTTAGGGGTTTATGGGATTATAATTGTGGCTAAGGAATCAAAGGAGGCTTGCTTCGATGCAGACAACGATTGAAATGATACATGGACGAGAGGTGCTTGATTCTCGAGGGAATCCTACCGTCGAAGTTGATGTTTCGCTTTTCGATGGTAGCTGGGGCCGCGCGATTGTCCCATCGGGTGCATCGACAGGTGTTCATGAAGCGCTTGAACTACGGGACGGAGATAAATCTCGTTTCGGCGGTAAGGGCGTGTTAAAAGCAGTTGAGAATGTAAATTCTGAGCTCGCAGAACTTCTCCTGGGGTGGGATGCAACTGAACAGCGTTCCATAGATCTTGCCATGATTGAACTCGATGGTACAGAGAATAAATCAAGGCTTGGCGCCAATGCCATACTTGGTGTGAGTTTAGCGGTAGCAAAAGCTGCTGCAAATTCTCTCGAGTTGCCCCTCTACCGGTATATCGGTGGAGTGAGCGCGCATCTTCTGCCAGTACCCATGTTAAACATTTTAAACGGTGGGGCGCACACAGGATGGCAATCGACGGATGCACAGGAATTCATGATCATGCCGCTAGGCGCGCAATCATTCTCCGAGGGTCTGAGGTGGGGCGCAGAAATTTATCAGGAACTTAAAGCCGTTCTGAGAGCAAAAGGCTACACCGCGCTTGTAGGCGATGAAGGCGGATTTGCTCCAGCATTAAAAGCAAACGCAGAAGCAGTTGAAATCATTTTGGAAGCCATCGAGAAAGCTGGTTACAAAACCGGAGAACAGGTTTCGATTGCGCTCGATCCAGCAGCCTCTGAGTTTTACGACATTGATCGAGGGGTGTACCTGCTTCGCAGTGAGGGGAAGGAGCTTAGCGGCGAGGAATTGGTTGAATTCTGGGCATCCTGGGTCAAGCAATATCCAATCGTGTCCATTGAAGACGGTCTTGCACAAGATGACTGGGATAGCTGGCAATTAATGACTGCTAAGTTGGGCGACAAGATCCAGATTGTTGGAGATGACTTGCTTGTAACGAACCCCGAACGGGTAAGAAAAGGCGTCGAACTACAAGCCTGTAATTCACTGTTGGTAAAGGTAAACCAAATTGGCACGCTTACTGAAACCCTCGAAGCTGTACAGGTTTGCCGGGAAGCAGGCTGGCGGGCAGTGACGTCACACCGCTCCGGAGAAACTGAAGATGCCACAATTGCTGATCTTTCTGTCGCGATTCATATGGGGCAAATCAAAACGGGAGCACCTGCTCGTTCCGATCGCGTTGCGAAGTACAACCAACTTCTTCGTATAGAGGACGAACTCGGAGAGAGCGCGCAGTATGCAGGATGGTCCTGTTTAGGAGTTGCTTACCAAAAGTAGCCCACACTTGCGCAGATAGTCACGAAAGAAAAAAACTGGCGACCAAAGATCGCCAGTTTTTAATTACGAGAGGCGCCGGATGGGATGCGGTTATCCGGTTATCGGCGGTAAATCTGCGGGTTGATCTTCGGACGGAGCCCCTGGCACAGGTGTTGTGCAATGTGGACAAATCTGCCATGGGAGCTGCAGAAGCTGACCGCATTGGATGCATACTTTTCGGAGTCGGGTGTGGCAATGAGCGCAGACCTGCCAATTACTTTCCGTATGGCTTCCACATCCTGGACATAGCAAACGTTCCTCAACTTGCGAAAGGAGCGCTTCTTCTTCGAGTGTTAGCTGGTACTCCTCAGCAAGCGTCAGGGCTGGGCGGAGTATGAGGTAGATGATTAGGCCAGGCAGATTCAAGACGGCAACCAGTATCGCCGTTAGAATGTGTACAAGTTTATCGTGAGCCCTGGAACGGATATCTCTGAGCGTCCAAAAAATTAAGCTCAGCCATAACGCAGCCAAGAAGGCACCGAAGAAAGCCGTGAGATAGGTAAAGTATTTCCCAAATGAGGTGATTCCGAAGAGATCCAGCATGGTCACTCCTGACGAGCGGCATTATAGCATGCAGTGTAATCCTAGCAGTGCAAATTTTGGGCCACTTTGACAGCAAGATTCCACTGAAGTATAGTCGCTGTCATCGACTGCGGCACGCAATTTGCACAGAATGGGGGTGTGACATGGGGGATAACCAGCTGCGTTACCGGATTAAGGATCTTGACTCTGGCGATCGACCACGTGAACGGCTCGCTGCCTTAGGCCCTGGGGCGCTGTCCAACGCAGAGCTACTGGCCATCATGCTTCGAACGGGTATCAAAGGGATGAACGCTGTTCAGTTAGCGCAGACACTATTGGTGGAAATCGGAGGCCTCGCCGGATTACATCGCCTCTCTCTTCCCGAGCTTCAAAAGAAAAGGGGCATCGGATTCGCAAAGGCTGCTCAAATACAAGCAGCGGTTGAGTTAGGACGTCGATTTGCGACTGTGCCCCAAGAGGAAAAACCACGAATTCAATCACCACAGGATGCTGCTAATCTCGTTCTCTATGAAATGGGCGCATTGGAGCAGGAGCACTTACGGGTAATGCTATTAGACACACGCAATCAGGTCATTCAGGTTGTAGAGGTATACCGAGGCTCACTTAACAGTTCAGTCATCAGAGTTGGTGAGGTCTTTAGGGAGGCAGTACGGCGAAATGCAGCCGCAATCATTGTTGCGCATAATCACCCGAGCGGTGATCCAACACCCAGTCCTGAAGATGTCGCAGTCACTCGGGCAATTGTGGATGCGGGAAAACTCCTTGACATTGAGGTGCTTGATCACCTCGTGATTGGAAAAAATCGTCACGTCTCGCTGAAATCAAAAGGTATGGGGTTTAATAACTGAGTATGGAACACCAAGTGATCTTGCTCCCACGTGAGAATTACTGGACATGGGTTCGCTCATGCTCTGAATACGTGCTGCAATATGGCCCTAACTTGACCCAGGACCCTCAAACTGCAGCGCAATACATGGCCCCTGCGCAGGTGATAACTTTCCCTGTTGTCGCAGGTGGAGATCCCGAGGTTGGTCAACTTGAAGATTGGTTTTATACGCAATACCCTGGCATTCGCCTTGACCCGATCCCCACAGACTCCGCTAAAGAGTTGCAGGAGGAATTCGCACAGCGAATCGTCGATGCGGATCGCTACGGGCAAAAACGTAAATCTTTCTACTTGGTTTGGCCCACTGACTACTCGGTCATCACTCAAAAATATGCGGCTAATCCACATATATACAGCCGTTTCGGCATGCCAGGTCATGAGGGCGTAGATATTCGTGCCCTGACCAACACCAATGTTTATTGCTGCGCAGACGGCGTCGTCTATCGGGTTCATAATGACCCAGACCCAAGGGTGCATGCTTATGGGAAACATGTCCGAGTAAGACATAAAGATGGATACAAAACCGTGTACGGGCATCTTTCTCGACCATTAGTGCGGGAGGGACAGGAGTTGAAGGCTGGTGAGCTGCTCGGGAAAGCGAACTCTACTGGAGCGTCTACTGGATCGCACCTGCACCTGACGTTGAAAAGAGATGGAGCGACGGACCGCGGGGAGACGAATTTCCCAAAGGACATCATCGACCCAACGCAGTTTCTTATTTGGCCGGAATTCGCGTCGAAGAAATCGTTCGAGGCCTACGACTGGAGCCCTGAGAAGTGCCTTATCGGTGCACACGCAAGGGTGGGGCAGCCATTACAAGACGAAGATCTCAATCTCATAAGATTGGCGAGGTTAGAAGCTGTCAAGTTGGAGCTCAGCGAAAGTCTTGATACGATCGAACACCTTCGAGCGTTGAATCCGGCAATGCTCATCGTTGTACGTGTGACCGGAGAATTTTCAGGCGCGGCCATCTCCGCAGAAAGATTTTTCACATCGATTGAAAACAATATTGGACGGCTATATCGATCCGGGATCAGATATTTCGAACTTCACAGTAATCCGAACCTGCAAAACGCAGGTTGGCGGCGTTCCTGGCGTGATGGGCT
Source organism: Anaerolineales bacterium (assembly GCA_004376895.1). Lineage (GTDB taxonomy): Bacteria > Chloroflexota > Anaerolineae > Anaerolineales > E44-bin32 > E44-bin32. Next base: position 20,484 of record SOIH01000164.1, read on the forward strand.
GGAGTTCTCGCAGTGGTTTAATAAAGTATCCCGGTTGATCAAGTCGCGTTTCCCCGACGCGAAGATCGGTTTCCCCGGCTTATCTCAAGGCGAACTTGTGCCAGGGTGGAGAGCAGATGACGCTCAATTTCTCAATGAAGCGGAGAGTGCTGTACAGACTGCTGATTGGATAGGCGTGAATTGTTGCTGGACGGATAAGAACTCATTAAAGGCTCGCAATAAGGGGCGGGCATTCGAGGTATATCGAGACAAGTTCCCGGGTAAGCTGCTCATGATTACTGAGTTCTGCAACCCGATCAAAAGCGTAGCGGAGCGTACGAAGGCAGACCAATATTTAGAGTTCTACCGGATGGTTCGATCCCAGCCTGGTATTGCTGCAGCATTCGCGTTTGCGTTATCTGCTTATCGAGGCCATGATGCAATTGTGTGGCGTTCAAAAATATCAGACGGGAACGATTTCGCTGAGTTAATTGGTAAAAGGTCAATATAAGTTAAACTTGGCAGGTTTCACCAGGACACCGGAATCTTCTTCTTGCTACCACTTCGATCACGTCGAAAAACATGGCCGTGATCACGACCATATCCCCATAAGCGGTACGTAACCCAAACATCCTGCTTGCAATACGCTAAGACCTTGTCAATCTCGCCTTTCTTGTACCATTCAACCGCGGCAAGACCGTTAGCGGACTTGCTTTCCCCCAGCGTTGCTTCTGCAACGTGATCTAGGCCAACTCGAAATCCAAGTGTTAGCGAGATATCTGCAAGCATGTCAGCTGTCTTCTCCACCAGGGACCGATCGATAGAAAGTCCATAGGGCCGAAGAACTGTGTAGTCAAAGCGAATAATGTTGAAGCCAACGATTTTGGATGCAGATGCAAGTTCGTCTAGAAGAGAGCCTACATCATCCTCTTTGAACAATGACCAGTGGTCCTCTTCAACGTGGTAGGTCACTCCGGCTGCGAGGCCCATCCTATCGATATGGTTCCAGCCGCCGACTTCATCTGCAAGCCGCTTAGTCTCAAGATCGAATACTAGTGTTTTGAATGAGTTCATTATTTTTCTATCCCTTGTGTTGTCGGCGACTGAGAAGAAAAACGATACCGAATACGCCGATCACGGACAAGCCGAGCAGAAGCCAGGGTAGGAGTGGCTGGGCGAAATCAAGCAGATTGGGATTTGAGAGTGTCGTCCATCTCCACTCGCTTTGGAGTTGAGAGATGGGGCGTTGATACACTCGTTGAACGCCTCCTGCGCAGCTTGTTCCTTCCTGATAAGCATCAAGAAGAAGTGCAACACCGCCAACCCCATAAATGTCGAGCAAATATTGGGTGAAGGATGCGCTCTGCGCGTATGCCAGTAAGGCGTCCTCCTCTGAAATCGGGAAAGATGCACATAAGGAATGCATGGAAAGAAGCGCGTTCTCGCGGGAAGCACGATCCAACTCGAAGATGTACACGGGATTAGGCACGCCTTCTTGGAGTGTGGCAAGTCCTTCGTTCAGCCATGTGGGAAGGTTGTGGTATTGATCGCCCATGCGTTTGTAAAGAAGGATGTGAACCAGCTCATGGGGGATGTCACGTTCCAGAGAGATTTGGCCTTCAGCCCCATTTGACGCTGCTAAGAGTACGGCTCCCAATTCTGGATGCGAATGACCGCCGATCCATGTCGCACCACCCATGCGCATGCTTGATTGAAGCTGACCAACTGTGGGATAGATGTAAAGATTTACATGATCCGGGGCTGGCAATGCGAGATCGTGTTGAATTCGTGTAATAGAATCATTTGCCAGGTTAAGGATATCCTGACCACGCGTCATATCTCCTTCTATCCAATGCACTGTGATGTTGGTATCGCCAAGGGATTGCCAATCGAAACGATTATCCTCGTAGACAAAGAATGCAGGGTCCGTGAGATAGTTGTCGCCGTCTGCAAAGTCGATCTGCCACCAGTAAGTGATTGTTGTAAATGGTTCGATCCCAAGCGACTGAACATCTTCGGTTACTTCCGCCAAGATCATGGATCCTTCTGAAAGGACAGCAATAGCGACGTGAGTAAATTCTGATGAACCCTCGCGGAAAAACACTGCCGCTCGTATGACTCTGCTTGGCCCTTGAATTTGCGCGCTGAAGTTGATGGTTGAACCATACTTATACTCAACATGGGTCTCTACGCGGATCTCGCCCGCTTGGGCTGAAGCAGAGCCAAACGGAGAAAGAAGTAAACAAGCAACAAGCAGGATGGATGGCAGTTGTCTGATGGCTACACCCCGAGCAAATAAAGAAGCGGCGTTAATGTGATTGGGCTTAGCAAGGTTGATACAAGAATTGCGCCAGTGACGAAGTCAGGTTCTGAATCGAATTGGAGCGCAAGGATAGACGCAAGGACGGCAGTAGGCATGGCGGACTCGAGGACGCCCACTTGCCTGCCGACCATGGGCATATTAAGTGCGCCTGCCATGAACCATGCGGCGAGTGGAGAGAGAACTAAACGAAGGGCGACCACTATTGATAGTAAACCGAGACGCTTTGGAGGGCCCGTTTTGCCGATCTGCATTCCCAGAACCAGCAGCATCATGGGGATCATTGCTGTTGCCAGAAGTTCGATCGGTCGGGAAATGGCTTGCGGGAGGCTAATGTTGAGAGCGCGAAGAATGAGTGATAAAAGGATGGCATAAACGGCAGGCACCCTGGCCAGATTCTTTAACGCACGCAGCGGGTTCATTCTCCCAGCGCTGGCGATGTAAACACCCGCTGAGTTCGTCCATAAAGCGCTCGTAATGAAATAGATGCTTGCCCAGAGTAAGCCGGCTTCGCCCAATGCAAAGTGGTTAAGCGAAAGACCATAATTCCCTGAATTGATAAAAGATACGCTGAGTATGAAGGCGGATGCCAGTGCCTGGGGTAAGCGAAGAAGTTTTGATAGCGCCCAACTGAGCAAGAGCATGACGACGATCACGCCCGATGCGAGGATGACCATACTTACGATATCATCCTTGGGAATTTCTGTTTTGAGTACCAAATCAAAAACGAGGGCGGGTACGAGGATGTGAAAAATTGCAGCGGAGATAGGTCGGGGATCAAGGCTCGTTCTCCGCTGGAGTAGAAAGCCCGCTCCAGCGACAGCGATGATCGGGAAAATATTACTCGTAAAAAGGCTTAGGAATTCCCTCAATCCACGGCATCCTCTGCAGGGTCATCGAAGTCATAGATCAAGAGGTCAGGCGTGCCTTCGAGAAATGCCAGGTGCTCGAGGGCTTCATCAGCTTTCTTGACAGTCTCGGGATCTGGTGCTGAGGCCTGTATTTCTGATATGGCTGTTCTGGCTGCGTCGCTACCAACCTGTCCCAAAGACCATATTGCGATGTGTACTACTTCGTCGCTGACGTCTTCGAGAAGCTCCACAAGAGGTTGTGTTGCATCGTGAAGCTCAAGTTCACCCGCGGCACGAGCTGCAACAGCGCGAATTTGCGGTGATGGGTGATGTAATTCTTCAAGAATTTCGGGCCTCCAAACTGGATTGGCTGATCTACCCATAGCTAATAGGGCAGACTGTAATAATTCCTCATCTCCTGAGTGGTATGCATCGGCGATGATCGCTTGCGCATCTTCGCGCGACGAGAACCCGAGAGACTCTATACAGGCGCGATGTAATGCAGGAGGGACGCTAGATTTTAATGTTAAGAGAAGATCTTCTACGATCTGGTTCGACTCCTCTAAGGATGAATCCTCAAGCTCAGCTATAAGGACGAAACGCCCAAGAGCATCCGCGGCAGCAATGCGTACTTCTATTGAATTATCTTCGTTTAAAGCAGCGCGGAATGGTGTTAGGAGAGATGGATCTGTCGATTCCCATAGATTGCCAATCGCAATCTTTCTAACGTTCGGGTTGGGGTCGCCAAGCGCTAGGCGGTTGATGTTGTCGAATAAAAGCTCAATATATTCATCGGCTTGCTGGCCGAGTGTCGCCAGCAACGTGCGGCGCCGAAGGGGAGATAGTGAATGCCAGCAACTCGAAAAACGATCGAGCTGAAGGGTGTCTAAATCAGAAAGCGCAGAGAGTTCTTCGATGGGCAGAAGCTGCTCTTCGTCCATCAAAAGTGAGAATAATTCGTCTAGTTCACGATCCATAGGATGTCACATTAGGGTTGCTAAGGAAGAGATATTGGATTGATGAAATCCTGTAGGTTGATATAGACCATGAGAAAGATGAGGATGGCGAAGCCGATTGCGTGGGCGAATCCCTCTAATCGAGGAGATATACGGCGTCGAAAGATTACCTCGTAAAGGACAAACATCAATCGCCCGCCGTCAAGGGCAGGGAAAGGTAGCAGATTAGCTAGCGCCAGACCAATACTGATGACCCCGATCAAGTTCAAGGTGATGAAGGGTCGGTCAGATGCTTGATCGATCGTGCTTGCCCAGGCCAGCATATCATGAATGCCCTTTAAACCGCTGAGACGGGCTTCCTCAGGTGACGCTTGCCCGCTTATTAGCCGTCCCGGGAGCTTGAGAAGCATGGTAATCTGGGTCTTGACCGAATCCGCGCCCCACTTGGAGGCTTCAAGCCACCCCATCTGAGCAGTGGGGAAACTCAATGTCACACCGATGGGTCCCTGGTCTTCAGGGAATTCCACACGCGGGATCAAGGTTACTTCAACAATCTGCCCATCTCGATCAAGGACAATGCGAGTAGTTTCGCCGAGTTTTGCGTGGATGGCTTCCTGCATATCCCTGATGCCATTGACGGGAACGTCATCAACGAATTCGACGATGTCGCCTGCTAATATCCCGGCAGAGTAGGAAGGTGTTCCTTCAAGGACTTCAGCGATGAGTACACGGTTGACATCGGGAGCAGCAAATTTGAATGCCATGAGAAAGGCAAGGAAGCCTAAGAAGATATTCGCTGCAGGACCGGCGGAAAGGACGAGCGTGCGTGTCAGTTTACTCGATGAAGCGAGACCGCTCGGTATATCTGGGTTATCCTCACCAGCGAAACGGACAAAGCCGCCAAACGGGATCCAGTTTAGAGAGTACTTAACCCCGCCAGCTTCGAATAAGGTTAGTATTCGAGGCGGGAAACCCAAACCAAACTCCTCGATTTTCACACCCCGCAATTTACCAACTAGAAAGTGGCCCAACTCGTGGCCAATTAGCAATACTGAGAGGACGATTATGAACAAAAAGAAATCTGACACGAATATCACCTACGCCTTTATTTAGCTTCGATTATATCACTGGGGTGTTTGTTCGTTGTTAGCGGTAAGAGCCACACCATTACCTGGTGCGCAGCGGAAAACATCTAAAATACCATCGATTGAACGGAGCTGGCTCTCGACTTCAAAGGAGTCGTCAGATGAGCAAATGCAATGAACGTTTGGTCCGGCATCAATGGTGTAACACACGTCAAGGCCATTCTCTCGCCAGCGGGTTACATGCTTCATGATGTTGATTGACTCCGGCTCCAAGTAGAGAAGCGGTGGATCTGATGTCATCATCACGGAATGCATCAAGTTTGAGTCTAGCTCAACGATCCGAGCAAGAGATAGAAAGTCTTTTTGTAGAATCGCTTTCTTGCAGATTTCCAGACGGTGCGCTGCATCTTGCACCCGGACGGCTTGGATCGGACTTGTGGGCGCAAGGTGATGCCCTTCGGATGAGCCAGTCGATTTGTGCTCTTTTCTGACAACTGCGATGAGATCGATCAATTGCCAATGGTTTGCAGGCGCAAGCTGTTCGGCGTATCCATCCTCGTTAACATCTCCCGAGAATAATTGCACGAAACCGCCAAAGATGGAGCGAGCGGCAGAGCCAGAGCCGCGTCGGGCGAGGATTGAGAGCTGCTTCTTGTTTAGCTCCAGTCCGGCTGCCGCACTAGCTGCCGCAGTCAGTGCCGCGAAAGCTGAGGCTGAAGAGGCGATACCTGCACCGGCGGGGAAATTGCTTTGACTGCGTATGCTGGCGAAGGTAGGATTTCCTGATAGGGCGCGGATGAGATCCAAATGCAGCGTGACGCGGCTTGCAGCTTTTTCTGCGGCTGGGATGCCGTTGATTTCGATTTGATCCGACTCTAGGCGTTCATCGAAAATTACGGTTGTCTCCGTTTGGAGACTCGCAATCGTCATAGAGAGCGACGCATTCGCTGGGAGGCGTAGAGCAGGATCACGGTTGCCCCAATACTTGATAAAGGCGATGTTAGGCGAAGCGATCGCTGTAGCACGGTTTTCGGGCATTGATCCAGCCTTATAAGTGAAACATCACTTCGAATGGGCGAAAATGCCAAAGAAGTGTTGCTTCATGCTTCAACAACCAAAATGCGGGTCCCCCCCGGCATTGAAACAGTGACATCGCCGGGATCATAGTCGATTATGGGTGTTGTCCAGCGGAAGATCCATTGAGCATCCTGAGGGCGTGCGTTTACACAACCATGCGACATGGGGACACCGAAATTGTTATGCCAGAAGGTTGAATGGATTGCTACGCCATTGCCCACAAAGAGGGTTACCCAACCAATTCCTGGCAGGTCGTATCCGCCTCCTGTCGTTCCGCCGCTCATGTGGAGCGAGATCACTTTGCGCCAGATCTGGAAGCCTCCGATAGGCGTAGACCACTTATCGACTGGGTCACCGGAAGCGTTATATTTAGCGCCGGAAGAAATTCTGCAGAAATAGATCTCCTGATTACCTTCAAAACAAGATAGTGTCTGATAGGTCAGGTTTATTACGATCCGTTTGTCTTCTACCTCAGGGTGGATTAGAGAGAGATCTTCGTCATTAAGCGGTTGAAATGCATGGGCATCAGCCCAGAAGATGTCACCATATCCGTAACGCTCACTGATGCGGTAAAGGGGGTTGCTGCCCGAATAGTCAGTACGAATTTGGTCTACCCACAATATCTGGCTGTAAGATAGACGCGGTGTAAGGCTTTCTTTCAACCAAGGAGAACGGGCAGGGGGGTTGTCCAAGATGAGATCCACCCATGGGACAGTCACCTTAACCCACATCCCTTCGCCGAGGCCCGTAACGGGCAGGAGATCTACAGGTTGATTAGGCTCATTTTGGACGGGCTGAACTGTTCCAGACCATAGATAGCCATCTGAGGTTTCCACCCAGCGTTGGTTAAAGCGGTATGGATGATGCCCTACTACCTCGCGCAGCCAGGGAACAACGGCATCCTCATAAAGGGTTCCGATCACTTGGCTGCTTGAATCGGGTCGTATGTGAAGCTCGACCTTTGGTGATGTGACTCGACCAAGACGTTCTGCGCTTGGAAAATCCGGCACCGCGAGTCCTCGCAGGAATCGGCGGGAGGCGATACCACCCAATCCCATGACAGACAATTTAAGAGCATCTCGACGGTTGATGCGTTCGACAAGTCGTGAAGAGAATTTCATTTAACCAATATTATCTCGTATTACGTAAAAACTGGTGGGCTGGCTTAACGATAATCGCGAGCCACGATTCGATGAACGAATAAAGGACCTTGGCCGGATGTAAAGATAGGACCGAATAACAATTTTCCACGTTTAGGCAATATGGTCAAGGGTTGAAGACAGATAGTAGAATAGTGGACATGTATAGGATAACCTTTTGATGCGATTAGTTTACGCTCACCCGTTAAAAATTTCCTTGCTTGGAATTCTTATCCTGCTTGCTGCTTGTAGCGGGCCAGGAGTTAATGAGCAGGCTTCAGCAACACCAACTCTGGAACGCCTGATCATGCCGACGGCGTCGCCGACTCCTGCGCCTGATAGGGTTTATCTAATTCGAGAGGTTGGAACAACGGAGAGGATGGCGACCAGAGTTGAAGATAGCATTACAGCGCTCTCGGCTGCTGCCGGGAATGAATTCATCGTTTTAACCGAACTCTCTGGCATTGATTTCGGGCAGAACGCAAAGGTTGTATTCTCCCTTCCACCTGATCCAGGACTAAGCGACTTGGTGGCGCGATATCCGGCGGTGCAGTTTGTGGCAATCGGGATATATGGCTTAAGCGAAGCAGACAATTTAACGAGAATCGGTCCGGACGGTCTTGGAACAGATCAAGTTGGATTCATCGCCGGTGTTCTCGCAGCAGCAGTCACCCCCGATTGGCGTGTAGGCGCTGTCTCTGTACAGAACTCAGGCGAAGAGACCGCAAGCAATCTAGCGTTTCAAAATGGGGCGATGTTCTATTGTGGACTATGCAGACCGGCCTACCCACCTTTTCATGCTTATCCGCTTGGCGTCGAGGCAACTACATCTGAGATTTCAGCAGTTCAGAACGCAATTTCTGCACTAACTAACCTGAATGTGGATACGATCTTCTTATCGCCTGAATTAAGCGCAGCATCCGCGGAAATGCTCGAAGGTCCAGACGTGAGCTATATTGGTGGCGAGTCGCCCGGGGAGAATCTCGGGGAAAAATGGATCGCGACGGTACGGACCGCTCCTGAGCTCGCGATCGCAGACATCTGGGATCGCGTTAGGATGGGCGAGGGCGGTGGGACAGTGCCCATGCCGGTTATCATCGAAGATATCAATCCTGAGCGATTGACGTCTGGACGAGAAACGTGGGTGCTGGAGATACTGCAAGATCTGATCGATGGCTATATTGACACAGGAGTGGACCCCATAACAGGGATCGCTCGCTAATAGGAAAACGCCCTGGCGGGCGTTCTATGGTGGGTGATTGAAGGGTTTAGAACTCGCACCAATTCCACAAAAGGACAAGCGCAAACTTCGTTCAGTGCAAGTTTATTTGGGGCGAGGGACGGGATTCGAACCCGCGACATCGCGCTCCACAGGCGCGCGTTCTGCCACTGAACTACCCTCGCCATGTTGTCCTGCATTTTCACAATACGGTAATCTGCAATAGAGCAGCAGACCCCTGTTTATGCGAGCGTTATTCTAACACGAAGGTCTGCATCAAGCCACAGAGAATAGCTCAATCAACCTGAAAGTTGGGCTTTTATCCGTGATCGAAGATCGCTGCGAGAAAAGGTCTCCTGCTCGCCAGAGACCATATTCTTTAGCGAAACCTTACCAGCTTCCATTTCATCGGGACCAATAATTAAAACCAGTGGGATTTCATTACGATTCGCGTACTTAAGTTGTCGTTGAAGGCGTACGGGTTCTGGATACCATTCAACCCTATAGCCTGCTTCGCGCAACTCTGTCGCAATCTGAATAGAAACGCTCTCGCTGCTTTCTTCAAAAGACGTGATCAAGATATCCGCTGGGCTTACGCGGAGATCAGGTTTAACCCCATTTTCGTCCAGGACGAGTTCGAATACGATATCTCCCATCGCAAAGCCTGTCGCGGGGATCAGATCGCCACCTACTACCGAGACGAGATCGTCATAACGGCCTCCGCCGAGGATCGATCGATGATTGCCTTTAACGTCCCTGGCTTCGTAAACCATCCCGGTGTAGTAATCGAGTCCCCGGATTACGGTCGGGTCATAATCCAGATATTCTTCCGCTCCGAGCGCCTTGGCGGCCTTGAAGTATTGAAGCATATCCGGTGAAGATTTCCAGGCTTCAAGATCTTCGAGTACATTAACGAGATCCTTAATTTGATCTTCGGTTAGTCCGCTTTCAAGCGCATAGGATTTCCACGACTCAGGTGTCATGCGATCTTGTCGATCAATAAGACGAAATGTTTTTGGTAGTAGGTCGCCCTGAATTCCGATGTTCTGGAGTTGTTTCTCTGCAAGGCGCCGGTTGTTAACTTTGATGCGGATCATATCCGGTGTCAGTCCGACATTTCGAAAGAGTGTCGCCGCTACAGCAACGAGTTCGGCATCCGCTTCAGGGGAATCTACGCCAATAAGGTCGATGTTCCACTGGAAGAATTCCCGGGATCGGCCTTTCTGCTTTCGCTCATATCGCCAAAAAGGTCCAAAGGACCACCAACGAAGAGGCAGCGTGAGGCCTTTACCGCGCTGCGCCACCATACGCGCAAGAGACGGCGTGAGTTCAGGACGGAGAGCGATCATCGAACCGCTTCGATCAGAAAATACATAGGACTGCTCTTTAACGAGCTCATCGCCGGATTTAGCGGCATAGAGTTCCAAACGCTCTAGAAAAGGACCATCGAATTCCTGATAGCCAAATTGCTCGGATGCCTCTCGAATCTGGTTGTTGAGCCACTGGCGAAAAGCCATATCCTCCGGGTAGAAATCCCGCGTGCCTCGAACCGGCTGAATTATTGGCATTTATGCCTCCATCATAAAAAAGACGACCTGAGCGTAGCCCACGCCGTCTTTATTTATCAACGATCCCTTCATGTCAGAGCGGGTGGGTCTACGCGCGCACTATACCCACTCGAAGGTGGGCTGATGACTCTTGTGTGTGCAGCGCGGACCCAGTTTTCATGATTACAGATTATAGCACAGGGGGTAATCGTCAAAGCCCGCATTATGAAGGGCGGTGAGCAGTGATCCAGAGCGAATCATATCACTGGCAAGATTGATATCTACCGAGTATGGCCGATCGTGTTCGATAAAATCAATAGATTTACGTATGTGTTCAAGCGCGGCAAGTGTTCCCACCCCCGGGGATTTCCTAGGAATTTCCTTCATGCGCAATTCGAGAGCTTGAGAGACACATATGAGTTCGATTGCGACGATGCGGGTCAAGTTCTCAACAACGAGTCGAAGATTCCTGGCGGCTGTAGTCGCGTTAGCGTTGTGGTCTTCCTGACCGGATGAGGTCGGCACAGAAGAAGTTGAGTTAGGATTGGCCAGAGCTTGATTTTCAAGCGCCAACGAGCCGGCAGTGTAATGGAGCATCATTAATCCTGAATAGAGCCCGATCTTGCTGCGATCTGCGATCAGCATGGGCGGGAGGTCTGCATTCAAATCCTCAGACAGAAGTCTGAAAATTTGCCTCTCAGATATTGATCCAGCTTCTGAAAGCGCGATTTTGAGATAATCGGCCGCAAGTCCCACAGGTTCCCCATGGAAATTACCACCGGAGAGGACATCATCGCCAAATAACAGGGGATTATCAGTGGCTGAGTTCATCTCAATATTGCTGACCTTGTCGGCGTAAGCGAGTGTATCCCAGACCGGGCCAAGGATTTGAGGGCAGCAACGTAAGCTGTAAGCGTCTTGAACTCTTGCTGTGCTATCGATAAGCTGACTGCCGGCAATGAGATTGCGCATTCTTCGAGCAACAGCTTGTTGTCCGGGATAGGGCCTAGCTGCATGGATGCGCTCATCGAGCGCGGCAGAAAAACCGAGCAGGGCATCTAGGGTCATCGATGAAGCGATCTCATTCGAGAAAAGCAATCGCTGTGAATCGATGACGGCCAAAGCGAGAAGAGCCGTTGAGAAGGACGCGCCATTCGTGAGCGCCAAGCCTTCTTTGGGACCTAGTGAAATCAGATCGATACCAGCTTTGTTCATTGCCTCATGACCAGGGAGTAGGCAATCTTCAAACCAGGCTTGCACCTCAGTATCTCCAAACTCATGTGCGTCGGAATTTGTAATCACAAGGGCAAGTTGAGCTAGTTGTGCGAGATCTCCCGATGAACCTAATGAGCCTTGAGAGGGGATGTAAGGTGTTACACCTTTATTTAATAATGAAAGGAGGGCTTCGATGAGTTCGGTTCGTACGCCAGAGTATCCATGTGCAAGAGAGTTTGCCCGAATGAGAATCGCAGCTCGGACGACCTCCTCAGGGAAAGGATCTCCGACCGCAACTGCGTGACTCAGAACTAGATTCTCTGAGATCTTCGCTGCTTGAGACGAATCAAGGCGTCTATCAGCAAAAATACCGAAACCAGTATTTACGCCATAGATTGGGATCTTGGAAGAGGCAAGCCTTTTAAGGTTCTTGGCGGATTGGCTAATCCGATCTCTGGCTGATTTCTCGAGATCAACTCGAGCCTTGAAGCGGGCAACGGATTCAATGTCAGCAAGTGTGAGATGGTCGCCGTCGATTAAAACAGAGTCCGACGAGGGAGAGTCCTTGGAAGGAGTGGTTCGCTTGATCATCTATTTAATTCTCTTTTCTTCGACATGTGCGCGGTTTGTGTGGAGAAGTGTAAAAAGTATAGCATGGGGGCGCTTCCGTGGTATGCTAATCGTCGATAAAGACTAAGGAACTTCTCCATAAGATCAGTATGCTATTTATTCCAATTATCGCTCTCCTACTTGCTGCGGTCGCAACATGGCTAGTCCGCAATCGCCCATCACGGACTCAATGGGTTGTCAGTACGTCGTTTGGCGTGATCATCTGGTTTATTTCATTATTGTTACTTGCAGCTGTCCCGGATGCTGCTAGTTTCTCAATCTGGCAACCAGCAAGCTTATTTCAAACTCCTTTTGAACTTTCTCTCGATAGAACAAGTTGGGGAATTGCGTATTGCATTTCGACTGTTCTTCTCTCGATGATTCTAACTGCTGCAACAAGGCCGGACAATGCATCGACCGGTGTACGGGTTTTCTGGTTTATATACGCAGCTCTGGCTATGCTGGCTGTTTTCGCAATTAATTTACTAACAGTAGTACTTGCTTTCGCTTTAATCGATTTGAGTTCATTTATTTTTTATGTTTACTTTACAGAAAACGTGGACGACATTCACCGTGCAATAATTCGAGCCGGCATTGACTTGGGGGGGGTGTTATTAATTGTCGCGGCTGCTTGGGTTAACTCAATCGATGGAAATGGAGTAGGTCTTAACGCTGTGTCCTTTTCCGCGCCGGCAGCACTCTTGTTTCTCATGGGAATTCTGTTGCGCTTGGGACTGATACCTTTGCATTTCGCAGTGCCTTCTTTTTCCCCTCTTCGTAGAGGAGCAGGTACGCTATTGCGTTTGTATCCACCGGCCCTTGCGCTCTTGCTGCTCTCGAGATTCCTCGGAAATGGAGCACCTGCAACAATAAGAGTATGGTTGGTAGTTGCAGGGGCGATAGGCATCCTGCTCGGGGGAGTTCGCTGGTTATTGGAAGAAGACCGGGTCTTGGCAAGGCCATTTCTAGTGATGGGCCTCGCCGGGATTGGAATCCTGGCAAGCAGCGGCGCTTCTGTGAATGGGGATGTCCTATTTGCGACAAGCGCATTGCTGTTGCTTGTTGGAGCATTGCTTTCGCTTATCAAGATCCATACACCCTCACATCGCGTTTGGCCAGTTTTCGCTGCGGCTCTGCTGGTTGGAATGCCGTGGAGTCCGGGAGGGCTGATTAGCTCGGTGATGGGTCAATCGGCACTGAATGAGGGAATGTGGATTCAGGTGTTCATAGGAATAATTGGTTTAAGCAGCCTTGCTCTCGGCGCGATCCATATCTTCTTTTCGGAAGAGGAGCCTTGGCCGACTGGAGAAAGTCTTATTCGGGTCATGTACAGCATGGGGCTGGCATTACCGATTTTGGTAAGTATTGGGTTGGGTTTATGGATTGACGAGACGTTCAGTATTTATGGTGGGCTCGTTACGGTTGCGGCAGTTGCGGTGGGGGCGGGGGCATTCTTTGCGCTGCGCAACATTGGAGGGGTTGTAAATGAGCGCTGGAGGTCTGTGTTCCTTCGGTTTAATCCGCACCGGATTTACTCTGTGTTCTGGATAATTCTTCGTCGTTCTCTAAGCATAGCAAGGTCTATCGGCGAATTATTCGAGGGCGAAGCTGCAATGCTCTGGATGTTCGCCTTCATCGCCGTACTCCTCCTCACTTTGAGGTGATCGGTAAATGGCTTGGCTCGATAATTACTTGTTCGCGCCTATGGTTTTGCTTTTCTTGACGGGAAGCGCGCTTGCTCTTTTAAGACCGGGACCGAGATCAATTCCTATTCTTGTGGCGCAATATATCTCCGTTTCTTGGTTGTCTTTTACGAGTTTACCGGCTGCAGGGGTATACGCAAAATTAATAACAGGATTTCTAGTGTGTGTAATCTTGTACCTCGGAGTTCGACTAATTGATGACGACCCGTTGCAAAGGGATGATCAGCGATTATCAGCCAATCTCTCATTTCGTGTTATCGCCTTACTGCTGGTAACGGTTGCCTCCGTAAGTGTTGCAAGTAGTGATTTGTTCGCTCAATTTGAAATCAGCACAGAAGCGAAAGTAGGTGCATCATTCCTGATCGCTTCAAGTTTGTTGAATTTGGGGTTGGGAATAGAGCAGCTGAGGAGTGGGATCGGTTTGCTCACTCTTATTTCGGGTGGTGAGTTAATATACAGTTTCATTGAACCATCGCTGGCACTGATTGCCTTACTCGCCATGGTTCACCTGGGAATTGTCCTCGTAATCAGTTACATCATTTCTATCCGGACTCGCTTTGGGATCTCGGAGAATCATAATCCATGAGTGCGGGTCTGATTATTTTACTTTTCACCGTTATATATTCGTTGTTGTGCTTGATTCTGCGACACCAACGAATGGCTTCTGCGCTTGTTGCTGCGATTGGAGCAGGATCTATCGCTGCATTTGTGTTGTTCGTCCCATTTGATGATGTGTTCCTCTTTGGGGGTGTGTCAATTAAGGTCACGAGCGAGTGGATTATCTTGGGGCGCATGTTTTCGATGAGTGATGCTGTACGGCCGCTAATTGGTTTTCTGTATCTAGCTGGCGCTTTCCTTCTGCCCGCAGCATGGGTCGTTAATGCAAATCGATTCTTCCCGTCTGTAGGATTAATGATTCTAGCTACCGTGGCTGCGTCGCTAATGGTTGATCCATTTGTATTTGCAGCCGTATTTATTGAGCTGGCAGCTATGGGGGCCGTGTTCATTCTTGTAACACAACGGCATCCTAAGAGTACCGGCGCCTCTCGAATGCTGACTCTTTATACGTTTGCAATGTTCAGCATCCTTTTCACCGGCTCATTATTAGAGATTGCTGGAATAACAAGCGCAACTCCGGCCCTAGCCATACGGGTGACATTTTTGCTCGGCTTTGGGTTTGCTATATTAATGACGGTTCCACCTTTTCATTTATGGCTGCCAAAATCTGCTGACGAGTCCGATCCTTATATTTTAATATTTATACTGATCATCCTTCAGAGTGCCGGGTTATTTTTCCTGCTAAGATTCTTGGACAGTTACATATGGTTAAGAGAGCAAACGGTAATATTTGATGGGATTAGAATCGCGGGGATTATTACTACGATATTAGCGGTTGTATTCTCGGCCAGTCAAAGAGAATTGAAGAAACTAATGATCTATGCGCTGTTGGTAGATTTGGGTGTGATGTTGATCGCAATTGGTTCCGGTACGGAAGCCGGTTTCCGTATTGCGTTGAGCCTTAGTGGTGTGCGCGTGATTGCACTTGGGGTGCTCGCGTTGGGGCTATCATTTATAAGTAACGCAGAGCTGCTTCTAAAGAATATGCGAGGTGTGGGATATAAAATGCCTTTTGCGACGGCTGCTTTCCTTGTTGGATTGCTCTCGATTGCGGGAACCCCACTCAC
Source organism: Anaerolineales bacterium (assembly GCA_004376895.1). GTDB lineage: Bacteria > Chloroflexota > Anaerolineae > Anaerolineales > E44-bin32 > E44-bin32. The sequence continues at coordinate 35,869 of SOIH01000164.1, forward strand.
AGCAGGTTTTCCTGGAAGATGGGCTCTCCTAACTGTTGTGCTCCAAACCGATAAGTTTGCGGCGGGCACTGTTATATTCTCAATGATTGGATTGGGAGTACTTGTAATTAGGTGGGCGGCAATCCTTTTCGGAAGGGGGGATGGCGAGGAGTTAATCGCGATGTCGAAAGTACCCCGTAGCTTCCTTCTGGGCGGCATTATATTGCTGCTGCTTCTTGGCTTATTCCCGCAGCTTGTCTTCCCTTGGGTCGAAGATGTTGCGTCCGGACTAGCGAACCTATTTCTATAGAGATATCAAAATCACGGAAATAACCGCCTTTTCTGTTGGAGGCAGGAATATGGATCAAAAACAAGTTGAGAAAAGGCTAAAATGGCTTGATGAGCAGAGGATAAAAGACTCTGAACAATTGCAGGCGCTGATTGACCGGAATAAATATCTTGAAGAATCCATTGAGAAACTCGATCGAAAGTTCTTGGCGCTTTCTGATGAAACATCTAGGACGGCGGCTCTTGCAACAAAAATCAATCAAATGGATGATGCTTTGGCGAAGCATAGAAATGAGATATCGCGACAACTAAAAGATGTTGAGGAAAGACGCAGCGAGAAAGAAAAACACCTTGAAGCCCTCCGCAAGACAGACCAAAAAGGGTTCTCCAAAAGACTCGACGACGTTCGAAAGGAGCTATTGCGGCTAGAAAAATACGAGCAATTGCTGGATGACCGTAGGGAGGAAGAGCTTCGGATTTATAAAGAGTTCAACTCAATCAAGGACCAGCTAGAGCACATGATTGAAGCGCTAAAAACGGAAAAACGAAAAGCGGTCTCTCTTGGTGAAAATCAGAAACAAGTTGGCAAGCGTCTAACAAAGATTGAAAGCCTTAACGAAAGACAGAAGAAGGGTCTTGATGGGGTTAATGCGAGGGTAGAGTCTTTAGAAAGTCTATCTCATCGGTTGGAGGTGCGTGCGAAAGAGTTTCAAGTGAGTGAGAAGGAGCGCTTCGAAACGCAAGAACTCTGGATGGAGAGTCAGGGCTTGAAGATTGTTGAATTTGAAAAATCCTGGAAAGAATGGGGACAACGCTATTCAGCTTTCGAGAAGCGGGCTGAAACGATAGATGAGCGAATGATTGCTTACGAAGAAACACATCGTATTTTACGGCAGATGCAGAGCGACCTCGAAGATGTTCTTGAACGATTAGAACGCAGGATTACCGAGGTAGGTGAAATGCAGCGACTTGCTGAAGACAGGGTGAAGCACAGTTGGGGAGAATTTCAATCAGAAGATCACCGGCGCTGGAGCACGCACACCTTAACCTTGGATGAACGCTGGAACGAACATACGAGGCTGCACGATAAGCTGCGATCCGATACAGATGAGATGTCATCGAATCTCACCAATGGACTCGACCGATTAGTAGAGATCGAAGGAAGCGACCGGCGGCGTCTTGCCGAGTTGTTGTCTACGCTTCGAGAATGGATGACGGAATTAGACTCTAGAGGCCGGTAACTCTGCAGAAAAGGACATGTAGGAAATTGTCATGCGTGTAGTTGGAACAGCAGGACATGTGGATCACGGTAAATCCTCTCTCGTTCAAGCGATAACTGGGATCAACCCAGACCGACTTGCGGAAGAACAGAGAAGGGAGATGACTATTGACTTAGGATTCGCCTGGCTGACTTTGCCTGATGGTGAATCCGTTGGCATTGTCGATGTTCCAGGGCACCGCGATTTTATCGAGAACATGTTGGCGGGGGTGGGGGGGATCGATGCTGTTCTCTTTGTCGTTGCGGCAGACGAAGGAGTAATGCCGCAAACAAAGGAGCACCTAGCAATCTTGGACCTTTTAAATGTACAGCGGGGGATAATCGCGCTAACAAAGATCGACAGCGTTGATGATGAGTGGCTGAACTTGGTCGAAGAGGATGTATTGAAACTTGTAAGCGTCTCTTCTCTTAGGCAATCACCGGTTGTAAGGGTATCAGCAAAGACGGGAGAAGGTCTTGATGACTTGGTGGCGACGCTACAAAATACCTTGCAGGAAATTCCCCAGCGCAAGGATCGAGGGGTCCCGCGACTGCCCATCGATCGGATATTTACTATCGCTGGATTTGGGACCGTTGTGACGGGGACACTGCTCGACGGTGCCTTTGCGATTGGCGATGCCGTGGAGATCCACCCCGGCGGCTCTAAAGGGAGAATACGAGGCCTGCAGACGCATAAGGAAAAATTGGACCGCGCCATTCAAGGGAGCAGGGTCGCGGTGAATATTAGCGGAATCGAAGTGGATGATGTGGAGCGTGGAGAAGTTGTAATTAAGCCAGGCACTTACAAGTCAACTAGCATGATAGATGTCTTCTTTCGATCGTTGGAAGATACGGATCATGTCATGCGTCATAATCAGGAAGTTAAGCTGTATGTAGGTGCTGCGCAGCGAATAGCAAAGGTCCGATTATTAGGGCGTAAGATGCTCCACCCGGGGGAAGAAGGTTGGCTACAGCTTCTTCTTTCGGACGCAGTCATCATCGTGCGCGGAGACCGATTTATCCTGCGGCGCCCTTCGCCCAGCTCAACATTGGGAGGCGGGATTGTAGCCGATGCTCATCCAAAAAGAAGGCATCGCCTAAAAGATCAAGTTGTAATTGACAAGCTAGAATCCTTTCTTAGAGGAACTCCCGCGACTCTTTTACAGCGAACGCTTGAAAGGGTCGGTCCAGTACCGCTATCTAAGGGCCTGAAAGAGGCTGGCCTCTCCGAGGATGAAGCTGAAGAAGCCATTCGGGAGTTAATCCAAAATAACGAATTGATTCCGTTCAATGACAGCGATTTGTCTGTGACGTCTTCTTCATTGGTCATTGATAAAAAAACATGGCTTACGATAGGCGAACGGATCCGAAAAATATTAGGTGATTTCCATCAAGCGAATAAACTACGGATTGGGATGCCCATTGAAGAAATGCGCAGCAAAATGGGAATGGAGACGAAGCTGGCAACTTTTCTGCTTGAGCAGGCTGCAAAAGAGGGGCATGTTGTAATCGTTCCGGGGCATGTGTATTTGAAGGACCATACAGTTCAACTCAACGACCGTGAGAAAAAATCAGTGGATCAATTGCTAATGAAATTCGATTCTGATCCCTATGCTCCGCCATCGAAAAAAGAAGCTACGCAGGAGATCGGAGAGGATCTCGTCCGATTCCTGCTTGAGAGCGGATCGCTGGTACAAGTATCAGAGAACGTTATTTTTAATTCGGATGCATATGAGGAGATGGTCGATAAGGTGAAGAGCGGCCTAAAGGAAAGCGGAACGATCACGGTCGCAGAGGTTCGTGACAAATTCCAAACATCAAGGAAATATGCGCTAGCTCTGATGGAACATCTTGATGCGATTGGATTAACAATACGTGAAGAAGATAAGCGGCGCTTAGTCTAAGAAGTGCCATTTGCCGTTAACCATCACCCCCGATGGTTTTATCGCGGGCAATTCAGAATTGTCTAACAGGAAGGGGTCCTCATCTAGCACGATAAGGTCGGCGAGGTACCCAGGAAGAAGTCTACCAAGCTTAGATCCGAGCCCAACTGATTGTGCAGGCCAGACAGAGTAAGCATTGAAGGCCTCTTGAAGATTGATTCTTTGCTTGGGAACCCAGGGTAGTGCGTCTGCATCACCACCAAGTGGGCTGCGTGTGACTGCGGCATGAATCCCTAAAAAAGGATTTGCAGACTCAACAGGGGCATCTGAGCCGAATACCAGCATCGAGCCCGCATCTATTTGAGATCGCCAGCCATAGCTTTGTTGTACCCTATCGCCCCAATAGCGATCAGCCATTTGCATATCAGATGTTGCATGGATGGGTTGCATCGATACGACGATGTCAAGATCTGCCGGTCTTTGGATATCCTCTTGCGAGATTAACTGGAGATGCTCGATTCGATGGGGAAGGGGTTTGATGCGGTTCTTCGCTTCGAATGTTCGCAGCTCTTCAAATGCATCTAGCACTTCGCGGTTCGCTCGATCGCCGATAGCATGAATCGCAAGTGCGAGGCCATTCAGTGCTGCTCTCTTGCCAATTACTGTTATTTCTTCCGTATTTAAATGAAGGACTCCCGTATTGCTGGAATCGACTTCATAGGGGTTCAGCATCGCAGCTGTGCGCGGCCCTAAGGCGCCATCAGAAAATAACTTAACGGCACCGATACGGATCCATTCATCACCGAAACCGGTGCGCAAGCCGGCATCAATGCAACTTTCTAAATCATCAAAGCGGATTGATTTTACAACTCGAAGTTGCTGTAGTGAATCTTCTCTTAGTAATTGAAGCGCTTGAAGACACCTTTTACCGTCGAAATCATGTATTGAAGTGATGCCTAAGCGGAGAAGTTCATCTTGTCCATGTAGCATTATTTGGGAGAGATTAGAAGGAGATGGTCTCGGGACGAGATCGGAGATGAGAAGCATGGCGAATTCGTACAGGATCCCTGTCAGGCTTCCGTCTTCTCGGCGTTGAAGCTTCCCTTTTGGCGGATCTGCTGAGTTTGCACTCAGTCCTGCCTGGTTGAGGGCGGCTGTATTGGCCCACGCCGCGTGGAGAGATTTCGCGGTGATGTATGCGGGATTACTGGCTGTGACCCGATCAAGCTCCTCTTTTGTGCCATATCGCCCCCACAAGTTTTGATCCCAGCCATGCCCTCGTATCCACTCGTCGGGTTCGAGCATCTCAGCTCTGCTCTGAATCCGTGCAAGACATTCGTCGATTGAACTTGTGCCACAGTCAATCTGTTCGTGGTTAAGCGAGAACTTCTCGAAGTGGATGTGGGCATCCGTTAAGCCGGGGAGAATTACTCGTCCTCCAAGGTCGATGCGCGAAAAGTTGGAGGGGATAGTTTGGCGCAGATGCTGTCTATCACCGAGTGCAAAGACATGGCAGCCTTGAATTGCCAGACTCTCGACTGGACCGGGAGGGTCTCCAAAAGTATAGATAATCGCGTTTTCGAGCAGCAGAGTCTCCTGGTTTAGCATATGTTCATCCAGATCTTTTCGAGAGATGACTGGTTACATTCAGATGGAGCAACCTCCAATGAGCCTCATCAGCGTCGAATTCTAAAACCGCATAGCCCGAGTTATCAAAGCCAATCCGAATTGGCCGATTTCTTCCTGACGATGGCGGAACACCAAGGACAGTATGAATTGCCGCTCCCAGTATCGCTCCATGACTGACGACCAAGTATGCCCCAGCTGGGCGTCGAATAAGAAGTTGCATCGCATTTGCTGCTCGGATAAACAGATCCCATCTGCTTTCGCCGGTTTCGAACATCGGGTCATAAGGCGTATCATGGGGTTGATCTGCATACTGGAGCTTAACGTCAGAATACGGTCTACCCTCAGCTTTCCCTTGATGCCGCTCACACCAAGAATCATCAAACTCAATTGGCATGTTCATGCCTGACGAAATTATTTCGGCGGTTTGTTTTGCTCGCAGCAAGGGGCTGGCAACGATCACGTCAAAACAGACGTCATGCTCTTTCCAGTAGCGCAATAACGAATGTGTTTGTTTAGAGCCCTCATCTGATAATGGATAGTCCATTTGACCCTGGATAATCCCTTTTTGATTGCCAACGGAAAGACCGTGGCGAAGAAGTGTTATCTTGTGAACCATTCAGACGCCATCCTTGAGGATCCAACCAACGAATTATCGAATTTTCAAACAGATGTCAATCATCTAAGGGCTTCGTAGACAGCACAATTAGCGGTCGCGAGGTCGATGCCTTGACGGCTGCCCTCGAGTGACCGATCTGAACCTGCCAGAAGACCACCGGCAGCGAAGAGATTATTGAACATTGGTTTCTCGTCAAGCCCAAGTGGCTGCATGCGGGCATTAACACAAATTCCAGTACCTGCATATGCCTGTCGATGGAAAAGTGACAATCCAACCCAATCTGAACGATTAGTCGGATAGCGCACTGGGAGGTCGAAGACAGATTCGCGTATGCGATGATCCTGCTGGGCGACCAATCCTCCACTCAAAATACCTCCCGTCGCCAACAGGACAACATCTGCGTCGAGTTGAATCGTTCGACCAGTAGAATGCAGGACGACTCCGGCGACGCGTTTTCCCCGGCTACGACCGTCTATGCGGCCAATCACACCGGCGCCCTCAATAATTTTCACACCGAGGACCTGGGCTTGCCGGAGGAGGATGCGCTCGATTCGAAGTCCGGGTACCGATGGAGGCAGCGAAGGAATCTCAAAGATATCAATGCCTAGCGAATCCTCAAGTTCTTCAAGTATCTGGCAATGGTTTTGAAACCCGAGAACAGCTGGAAGCCCGAGACGTTTGACGCCAGGAAGGAGTGGCCTCCACATGCGAATAATTTCCTCACGCCATCTGGAATCTTCAAAAAGAAGCGCGTAATCCGTGGAATAAGCGTCTCGACGATTAGGCGGTTCGAGCAACGGCAAATCTATGAATTTCGTAATCTTGACACCGACTTTGCGCGCTTGTTTTTGAATTATGTAGGGATAAAAATCCCGAAAGCCGAGGAATTTTCCCAAAACGATAGACCCACCTGAGTCGAGATCGCCCCTGGCGATGCCGGAAGGGGCAAAACATGTTCGTTTAATGGTGCCGAGTGCAGTAAGAATCGACATACTCTTCGAGAGCTTTCCAGTAAATGGATATCCGGCATGTTGCATCAGATCTCGAAATTTGGAAATTGCATCCTTAAGATGTGCTTTACCGGCGAGTTTGTACGGGTGATGATCTGGAAGGAGCGAAAGAGCTCTGGATGGTGCACTTCTATCCATAACATCGATGCAGCCATGAGATAGAGATAATCCGCCGTGACCTTTCATGGCAATCGTGACCCTGGCTCCTTGATCGGCGGCGACTATAGCCGCATATACCCCTGTGAGACCACCGCCAATGACAAGGATATCTGTCACGAGCGTTCCTTCGATTCTTGGCCGGCTGCGAGCAAGTCGAGGTAAATACGGCGCGAGAACTCCATTTGTTGGAGCGTGCTCCCCCAGGCTAATGGTCGGATTCCCTTCCAGCGCTCATATAGAAAGTCACGGAGCCCTTTTAATGACGGGGATGTCGAGGAGAATTCTGAAGAAATCGCGAACGTGCGGTAAGCGCAAAAGCCAGCCTGGCAGGGTCCCATTCCTATTCGCAGATCGCGTCTGAGATCATCAAGATCGGGGACGGTGACAGCTTTTCTAAGAGCGAGCTCAAGATCGCTGCGCATGACGAGTTCACACTCGCAAACAACCTGATCGGCGCTGGCGTGAGGATCCTGACGTTCGAGCTTCTCCAAACGGGAGGGCAAGCTATAGAAAGGCACTCTCTCATGCGGAAGGGGTGTTGATGCAGTGGAGCACTTCTGATCGATCTCGAGCTTATCGCATATAAGATCAACCGTTTCCTCTGCAATCAATCTAAAAGTCGTAAGCTTGCCACCGATCACACTGATAAAACATTGAAGGCCATCGGTTTCCTCGTGGTCTAGGATCACATGCGCACGAAGGAGGCCGCGAGTTTGTGCGTGACCGTCCGCGGCCGGTTGGTAAAGCGGGCGAATCCCAGCCCAGGTTCGAAGCGGCCTGCTATTTCGTAATCCCGGCAGGAGAAGATCCCCTTCCGCGAGCAAGAGGTCCACTTCCCAGGGCTCAATATCCAAGGAAGTGGGTTCTTTAACAGGAACATCCGTGGTCCCGAGGATTGAAACTGTGCCTACTGGTACGACAATGTCGCCGTCTGATGGCGGCTTACACCGGTTAACGACGGTGTTGACAAGGCGGTGGGACATGGCGACAAGTGTCCCTTTGCCGAGGGCAAGGGGCAATTCAATTCTCGCCATAGTTGCAATGGTTTTTGCCCACGGACCCGTAGCATTGATGAAGAGGCTGGCGGATAGTCTTAGACTTTTACCGGTAGATAAATCCCTAATCTTAGCTGCAACCAAACGATCTTGATGTCTGATAAAGCTTTCTAGCCGGTGCCGTAGGAGTACAACACCGCCATGCTCCTGTATGCCTTTAACCAACGCGTGTGCTAGGTCGAAGGAGTCGATAGAAGCATCTTGAACGCGAAAGGATCGAGAAATCCTAGGATTGAGCAATGGCTCTCGTTCAAGCATTGCTGAGAGCGAAATCTCCTCTGCCGGAATGTTTAATTGGGAGCATGCACTAAGCCACCGGTCCGGATAATCAACTGGGTCAGCAGGAGTTGCTACAAAGAGACCGCCAGTATCTTCAATTGTGTGGGATGCAATCTGTCTGAGGATTATATTTTCTGAGGCGCAATCTCGTGCGGAAACTGGATCAGAAAGAGCATAACGACCTCCAGAGTGCAGTAGACCATGGTGGCGCCCTGAGGTTCCCTGACCGATATCGGATTGTTCGATGAGTACTACCTTGAGGCCTCGCAGGGCGGCATCCCATGCAATACCGAGACCTGTGGCTCCACCGCCGATGACAAGAACTTGTGTGGAAAGAGATGACATGACTCGGTCATTTTCTCACAGAACAGGTGCTTGTCAACGCGCACAGGAACAAATTAGATGTTAGAGGGAAATTAATCGGAGAGAGGTCGAATGAATTCGAGCTGTGTTGAACTTCCTTCATAGCCTAAGGCGACGAAGAATGCGTGCGCGCCCGTTCGAACAACGTCTGTTCGCAGGAGAAGGCGTGATCTGCCAGATTGTCGCGCCCAAGTCTCGGCGGCTGCTATAAGTCGGCTTCCGATACCTTCTCGTCTCCGATCCTCACGAACGATGACGGATACGACGACTGCTGTCTCTGCATCGACAAGATCATGCGCAATACGTAGATGCGCATAGCCATAAAGGTATTCTCCTTCTACAGCTAGCAGAAGTCGATCCTCGTCATGGAGATTATCAATCCTGCATTGAACTTCTTCTAAACTGATTTCGACTTCTGCGGATTTGAGCAGTCCAACAAGTTGATGAAGAAAGATTTCAGGGGGATGACGTGTACGAAGGAGTTGGAGTTCCATTGTCATACCCGGTTGTCGAGAAGGTTGGTGTTTAAAATCCCTCCCGCGCCTCGCAAGAAATCCTCCGCAAGCATCTCGGTTTTTCCAGCTGGCTGGACGATCTGCAGGAGGAGGATGCCCGGGTTGGCGCCGATAGCTGGATTCTTGTCGATTTTGCCCACAGTTCCAGGCGCTAAAGTGTCATCGGCAAGTGCATCAGCTTTGTGGATACAAATACGCCGTTTTCCCCATTCGATAAATGACGTAGGCCAAGGTTCATAAGCACGTACTTGGCGCTCAAGTTCAATTGCGGATCGCATAAAATCTAGTCGGCCATCAGATTTCTTTAACAACGGTGCATACGTTGCCATTTTTTCGTCTTGTTCGTTTGGACGGAGTTCTCCCGATAGATATTCCGGGATGGTTTCAATAAGAAGCCCTGCACCTAGTATTGCAAGGCGCTCTGAAAGTTCACCTCCTGTATCTGATGAATGGATTACGATAGAACGTTGAGAAAGGATTGGGCCAGTATCAAGACCGGGATCTATTTTCATAATTGTCACGCCCGTTTCCTGATCTCCAGCGCGGATTGTCGCTTGAATTGGGGCTGCACCACGCCAGCGAGGTAAAAGAGAAGCGTGGACATTAATGGAGCCAAATTTTGGGAGTCCAAGAACATTTGGGGGCAGGATCAAGCCGTAAGCGGCTACGACAATAAGATCGGGATCAAGGGCACGAATAGTTGAAATAATTTCAGGCGATTTCAAAGATGATGGCTGATAGATACTCAACCCCAATTTATTGCTGAGCAACTTAACGGGTGAAGCTCTTAGTTTTCGTCCCCGACCTGCAGGTCGATCAGGTTGAGTAAATACACCTAAGATATCAATATCATGCTCTTCAGACAGAGCATCTAGAGAAGGGATTGCGAATTCGGGTGAGCCCATAAATAGGACGTTCATGTGGACATCGTAGCACATCCCATGTTTTTACGAAAAGGTGAGCACATATACGCTGCCAATCGCAAATAGTCATGTACAAATAAGAATCTTATAGTAAGGTACACTTTGAACGTAAACACGGAGCTTCATAGTCAATCACGAATATAAGGCGTAGGATTAATATGAAATGGGTCATCCCCAAACACCCTCCTGATGAAGTAATTAAATCCCTACGATTATTCAGCAGGATCGAACAGCAGATACTTTTTAATCGTGGATACCGGACAGAAGCTAGCGTTAGTTCTTTCCTGGATCCGGATGTGTCTATTGAAGCCGATCCCTATTTAATTATGGAGATGAAAGAAGCGATTAAAAGGATCAACCTCGCGCTAAAAGATAGCCAGGAGATCGTTATCTATGGTGACTATGATGCAGATGGGGTCACTGCAGCTGCTTTGTTGGCCGAGGCTCTGAGGGCAGTTGGGGCACACGTTAACGTCTACTTCCCAGACCGGTTTGAAGAGGGATATGGGCTCAACCATCAAGCGGTAGAACGTATCGCTGTGTCGAATGCTAGCCTCTTGATCACCGTGGATTGCGGCGTACGAGCGATTGATGAAGTGGCGCATGCAACTGAACTGGGGCTTGATGTAATCATCACCGATCATCATCTTCAAGGGGGGGCACTACCAGAAGCGCTCGCTGTACTCAACCCGCATCGATCAGACACAAAATATCCAAATGAAGGTTTAGCAGGTGTGGGAGTCGCATATAAACTAGCACAGGCGATTTTCAGAGAAAAGGGGCTACCTACTTCGGAAGAGAAAGCGCTTCTCGATTTTGTTGCAATTGGGACAATTGCAGATATGGTTCCATTGACTGGAGAGAATCGCGCTCTTGTCAAGTTGGGTTTGGAAGTTATTAACACATCGCCACGAATCGGGCTAAAAGCCCTGATGAATGTCTCGGGCTACCGGGAAGGGGGAATTGATTCAACCGCAATCGGCTTTGGGTTGGGGCCCAGGTTGAATGCGGCAGGAAGAGTTCAATCAGCGCTCACTGCATATAAGTTGCTTGTCGAACAAGACCCACAGACAGCAGGTGATCTTGCAAAGGAGCTCGAGCATTTAAACAAAAAGAGGAAACAGCTAACTCTAGATGTAGTCGAACGAGCGATAGAAACCTTTAAGCGCAGGGATATTGAACCACTGCTGATGGTTGCAGAAGCAGATTTTCATGAAGGCGTTGTTGGCCTGGCCGCGTCAAGAATCTGCGATGAATATTATCGGCCGGCTATCGTTGGCAAAATAGGCGAGAGTCATACGCGTGCGTCTGCAAGGAGCATCCCTGGTTTTAATATAACGGCTGCCCTGGAGAAGTGCTCTGATCTTCTTGAGCGATTTGGGGGGCATGAAGCAGCAGCTGGTTTCAGCGTTCGAAATGAACATCTTCATGTTCTTCAGAGTCGCCTGGTGTCCATTGCCAAGGAGGAAATGGGCGATGAGGAATTAATACCTTCCCTAGCGATTGATTCAAAAGCGGAATTCAGCGAACTGGGGGATAAGACAATGCAATTTATTGATCAATTACAACCGTGTGGACAAGGAAATGATTGGCCAATATTCTGTACCGAGCAAGTACAAGTAATGGATAGGCGGGCAGTTGGATCGGATCAATCGCACCTGAAGATGACATTGCGGAAATCATCAATACCATTCGATGCAATAGCATTTCGAATGGGGGGGATTATTAAACGGCTTCCGGAATTTATCGATATTGCCTATCGATTGGAGAGGAATACCTACCTTGGCTATGAGTCACTACAGCTGAACGTTGTTGACATTCAATTTCCCAAAGGCGATGATCTCCTTTAGGGAAAAGGATGTCAATCAATAAAGCGGTATTTGATTAAAGCCCAGACGGCCTCGAACGCATCTCCTAAACCGATTTTCTTTCCCTCTTCATACTCACGAGGGTTGAAGGTTATCGGAACTTCGAAAATGCGTACCCTCCGCTTGAGCAATTTCGCAGTTATTTCAGGCTCAATATTAAAGCGCTTCGAGCGGAGCGGAAGGTCTTTGATTATTTCACTCTTGAAGAGTTTATAGCCTGTCTCCATATCAGTAAGGATGCTGTTAAAGAGAAGATTAGTCATGAGAGTAAGCATTTTATTTGCCACCATGTGCCAGAACATCGTCACACGGCGAGGTGCACCGAGAAATCTAGACCCATAGACGACATCTGCGACACCTTCTCGAATGGGCCGCAGCAGCGTGATGTAGTCTCTAGGATCATATTCCAAATCAGCATCTTGAATAAGAATAAGGTCGCCAGCAGCTGCTTGGAACCCCGTTTGAACTGCAGCTCCCTTGCCCTGATTCTTTTCATGAAGAATGAGTCGAACAGGTTCATGGACGGGGGCTAGCTCCTGCAAGAGCTTACGCGTTCCATCTGTAGATCCATCATCGACAACAATAATTTCGTCTGCAAGTCCGACAGACATCACTCTATCGAGGAGCGTCTCGATGGTATCGATTTCATTAAATACGGGAATCACAACACTAAGTTTCATGTGTAGAATTTTACCTCCTACTCTATGTGGGCACAACTTACTATTTGCTCATGACGGTATGGGTATATATAATCGGGTTACTCTTATTGAAACTTAGATTATAAGCATTTTTCCTTAGCGTATGGAGATATGTCATGTCTTTACCAAGAAGTCCTGTTAGAACTGCGTCAGTAGATGATCGACCGACAACTTCGAATCTTCGTTTTGTCCCTCCGCCGGTGAGCCGCGTATCCGACACCGGGCTTTCTCAGCTATGGCTTCAGGATTTGGCGTTGAAGATTCTGTACTTCAGGGGATATATGACCGGTTTCAAAGTAAGCGAAGCGATGTCACTCCCGTTTGCTGGGTTGACGGATCAGATTCTTGAAGTACTTAAGCGCGAGAAGTTCGTAGAAGTTAAAACTCAAGTGGGCTTTGGCGAGGGATCCTATCAATATGCTATTACAGGAGCTGGGATTGCACGCGCGAGGGAAGCGCTGGAACGCAGCCAATATGCTGGTCCTGCACCTGTGCCGCTCGCGGTTTATAACGATTCTATTCTAAAACAGAGCAGGGGCAGGCCCACAGTTGACGAGCACTCTATGCGATCTGCCCTTTCAGATCTCATACTCTCGGATAAAACGTTCAATCAGATCGGACCGGCAGTTAACTCGGGCACCTCGATCTTCTTATATGGACCTCCAGGGAACGGCAAGACATCGATTGCGAAAGCAATCGGAAGCATCCTTCTCGAAGAAGATATGTATATTCCATACGCTATCGATATCGACGGCCAGGTTGTGAAACTCTACGATTCGGTAAACCATATACTTTCTCCAGATGAGGAACACTCATCTGAAGGAACCGGATCATTGAAAACTTCATCAAAGAGAGATCCGCGGTGGGTACGAATCCGCCGCCCCTTTATTGTCACTGGTGGCGAATTGACGATGGAGGGATTAGACCTTGTTTTCGACGACGTTAATAAATTCTACGAAGGACCGTTCCAAGTAAAAGCAAACGGCGGCGTTTTCTTGATCGACGATTTCGGGCGGCAGCAAGTTCGTCCGCGAGACTTACTTAATCGGTGGATTGTGCCGCTAGAAAACAGAATTGACTACCTCACGCTTCACACAGGAAGAAAAGTAGAAATTCCTTTCGACGTACTGGTCGTATTTTCAACGAACCTTCCACCAAAAGACCTGGTCGATGAAGCCTTTTTGCGGCGTTTGCGGCATAAGATCGAAGTTGGAGACCCATCCTATGAAGCATACAGAGGCATCTTTAAAATTGTTGCCGAAGCTAAGGGGGTTGAATATTCTGAAAGCGGCCTCGCATATCTTTTGCAGGAGTGGTATATAAAACGGAACCGAAAAATGCGAGCATCCCACCCACGGGATATCTGCGATCAAATCCTTGATATTTCTCGCTACCTCAGTGTCGATCCAAAGATGACAAAAGATCTACTCAATCGCTCGGCAGAAGCATATTTCGTAGAGTTGTAATATGCCGGATAAACGCAATTGGGATTCCTCAGCCCCGCTGGTGATTGCTCATCGCGGGGCATCTATGTATGCACCCGAAAATACGATCGCTGCCTTCGACCTTGCTGTAGAGATGGGAGCGGACGCAATTGAATTGGACGCGATGTTGACCGAGGACGGCACACCCATCGTCATTCATGACCATTCTCTTGGGCGAACAACAGATTCAAGCGGGAGTGTTTCCTCAAAGATCGTCTCGGAAATTAAACTACTTGATGCGGGGTCTATATTTGACGCTAGATTTGCTGGAGAGATGATTCCGACATTAGAAGAAGTATTTTCTGCTGTTGGTGATAAGATCATGATCAATGTCGAGTTGAAAAATTACGCGTCGCCGTTCGATAGCCTGCCAGAAACCGTAGGTGATTTAGTGAGGGAGAAGGGTCTATCGGACCGAGTTCTTTTATCGTCATTCAACCCCATGGCTTTGATAAAAGCTAAGAGAGCTTGCCCAGAGATCCGCCGTGCAGCTTTAATTGGCGGCGGGCCTAAAGTCGTAAGCGGCTTCATCAAGACTTTTACGAACTATTCTGCATTGCACCCAGAGGTATCATTAGTTAACAGGGGGATGGTAATTAAGAATCACGCTGCTGGACACAAAGTGAACGTTTGGAACGTTAACGAAGAATCTGAGATGATTAAATTACTCTCTATGGGGGTTGATGGATTGATTACAGATGCGCCGGACATTGCGAAGAAGGTTATTGGGGCTAGAGCAAGAGAGACAACAATAGATGGCAAGTGAGCAGTGGTCAATTGATGAACTGATATGCACATGTATTGCGCGGCAGGTCGAAGACGGTGATGTTCTTGCGCAAGGGATTGCCACACCACTTGTAGCTGCCGGATACATGCTCGCATGGCATGCATATGCGTCGGAGATATATTTTGCATCAGCTATCGGGCAGACGATATGCCGAACGGCCGCGCCGCTTGGGCTGGCGCATGTAGAAGCGCTGTGGCTTGGTCAGGCAATGGTGTCAGTCGGTTTCGTTCAGGCAGCGGCAGATCTTCTGCCGCGTATTAAACCGAAAGAATTTTTCCGACCGGGCCAGGTCGATCAAGCTGGCAATTTCAATAACATTGCCTTTGGAAAGGATTTTGCGCATCCGCGCATGAGGATGCCCGGAACGGGGGGAATACCCGACGTGACAGTGTTTATGGATGATATTTACTTATATGTACCACGACACTCACGAGTGACCTTTGTCGGCGAGCTAGATTTTCTTTCCGGCCTCGGTCATCAATCCAATCGACGGCGTGGGGCTGGCCCGAAGTATTTAATAACGGATTTAGGCGCATTTGACTTTAAGAACGGAAAGATGCGATTGATTTCGGTTCACCCGGGAATTACTGTTGAGAGAGTGAAAGCGAAAACAGGATTTGAAATTGAACTTGATGAGCCAGTAAATACCACCGATCCTCCAACCAATGATGATCTAAGGTTGCTCCGGGAGAAAATTGACCCATTAGGCATCCGCAAGCTTGAGTTCATGTCAGGTCATAACCGCAGGGAAGCATTGCGTAACATTCTGCAGGCCGAGGACACCCAATAAAAACACAGCGTTACTAGCGTATTCATAAAAGGTATACTGGTTTTATGAGTAAATTTCGATGGGCACTAATAATTATTCTCTTGGTTGTGCCCTTTAATCTGGGGATTTCTAAATTTACCTCACCTGAAATGGACATTGCAAGCGAGCTGCTTGCATCTATGACCTCAAGAGAACGCGTGGGGCAGCTTTTTATCGTCACCTTAAATGGATCAGTGATTTCGCTAGAAGACCAGATCATCGATCTGATTAATAACTATTACGTCTCCGGAGTTCTCTTAAAACGAGGAAACGATAATTTTGCCGATCAACCGGAGACACTAAATTCGCTGCAAACGCTAATCGAAACACTTCAACAGAGTCGCTATGAGTCGGCGTTATCTACCGAAATTGAGGTAAACGACGATACTCCAGTTTACGTTCCCCTTTTCATCGCGAGCGAAGAGCCAGGAAGCGATGATGGATTCCCTGAAATACTCGAGGGAATTACAAAAATTCCATCTCAGATGTCCATTGGAGCGACTTGGGATCCAACATTGGCGTTGGAAGCAGGTGAGATTCTTGGAAGAGGGTTTGAGTCTCTGGGGATCAATATGGTCATTGGACCTTCATTGGATGTACTTGAACAGCCACAAATTACCAGCGGTGATATCGGTGTTCAATCGTTCGGGGGTGATCCATATTGGGTAGGGCTCATGGGTGAGGAATTTATTCGGGGACTTCACATCGGATCACAAGGAGGGTTGGCTGTAATCGCGAAGCACTTCCCTGGCCTAGGGAGCAGCGATCGTCCAATCGACGAGGAAGTCGCTACGGTCCGCAAATCAATTGATCAGATTACGCAAACTGATCTAGCCCCATTCCTTGCAGTCACAAGCACACAACCCGGGGAAAACCACGCGACCGCCGACGGTCTTTTAGTAGGGCATATCCGCTACCAGGGCTTTCACGGGAATATTCGCGCCACAACAAGACCGATTAGCCTTGATCCACAAGCTTTCTCCGCATTGATGGAACTTACACCACTAAGTGACTGGCGGGAAGGGGGCGGCGTGACCGTGAGTGATTCGCTCGGATCAGACGCAATCCGCCGTTTTAAAGATCCGTCGGAGCAGATATTCAAAGCGCACCTTGTCGCCAGGGATGCCTTTCTCGCCGGAAACGACCTGTTGATACTTTCCGATTTTCGCGACAATAGCGATCCTGACGAGTACACAACAATAATAAATACGCTTGAATTTTTTGCGAATAAGTATGATGAAGACGAATTATTTTCCAAACTTGTAGATGACGCAATCCTGAAAATATTGCGCCTCAAGCTGAGGCTTTATGGGGGATCTTTCTTTTACCCAAGTATCGTGAATCACGCGAATAATCTTGATGAGATAAACCAGGATATGAGCCTGGCGAATAAAGTGGCGCAGTCTGCTGCAACACTCTTAAGTCCCGCATTAGATGAAATTGAAGATCGTGTTGGAGGGGCTCCGAGGATAGGCGAAAGGATTGTATTTTTCAGCGACGTGCGTCATGCTAGGCAATGCTCAACATGTGATGACATTACGATCATTCCTGTAAACGCATTAGAGGACGCAGTTATCCGTTTATTCGGACAAAGCGCAGCTGGTCAGGTAGGGAGCTGGAATCTACGATCCTATAGTATGGCGGATCTATCATATTTCCTCGGCGAACTACCGGAGGAAATCCCCACCGTTCCTCTAATATCCAATGACGAAATCGACGAAGCTGTACGCTTAAGCGATTGGTTGATTTTTAGCGTATTAGATAGTAGATCCACTGAGTATGGTGTAAATGCGCTAAAGCTTTTATTAGATTTGCGACCGGATCTAGCCAGATCGAAGAAGCTTGTTGTCTTCGCTCACGATACTCCGAATATCCTTGATGCAACCGATATAAGTAAAGTTGATGTTTACCACGCGCTCTACGATGGTAGTTCTCCTTTTATTGACGTGGCAGCAAAGCTGCTCTTTCAGGAATTGAGCGCGCTAGGGGCTTCTCCGGTGAACGTAGCTGGCATTGGGTATGACCTAATTGAGGTTACATCACCCAATACCGATCAAATTATTCAACTTATTATCGATACCGGTAGCGAAGTAGGAACCGAAGAACCATCAACTGGATACAGCGTAGGGGATATCCTTTCCATCGCGACAGGTGTTATTGTTGACAATAACGGCAATCATGTTCCAGATAATACCCCCGTAGATTTTATTATTACGCAGCAAGGCGAGGGAGTTTTGGCGTTTACTATAAACGCTTTTTCCAAGGATGGAATCGCACGAGCTGATATTGCTCTTGAACGTACTGGGTTGTTATCCATTACTGCACAGAGCGGAAAAGCTCAAGTGTCTGAGATCTTGAAGTTCAATGTGGAGGTAGGTGTACCTGCACAGGCGACATTGATTTCGCCAACTATTTCTCCGACTTTGACAGTTGAGCCGTCACCGGATTCGCAAAACCCAACCCCGACATCAGAAGCGCCAAATGGCCAGGATTCAGGAGAAGCAACGAGCAAGGATCAACTAGGGTTCATTGGGCTAATATTCGGGGCATTGGGTTTGGCAGTGGTAGCGGGTGCAGGATATGCAAGCGTAAACCGTCAGGAAATACCTGATGAAATGCGTATTAGATGCATCTTAATGCCGATAATCGGCGGCTTATTAGGTTATAACTATTTAGCGTTAGATCTTCCGGGCACCACAAGTTTATTTGGAGTGATAGGACCCTTCTCGGGTTTCCTCATCGTGATTATTACCGGGGCATCCGCATTTGTTTTTACACAAATATGGTGCCAGAAACGCATTAAGTAAAAGAAGTGACGATTGCGATCAACGCAAGCGCCATTACAACGCCCAGAAAAATCCTATCAATTGGAGACCGGAACAAATCCTTTGCTTGGAGGAATCGATCTTCGTTAATAGGATGGTCAACATGGCGCTCTCGAAGATGTATATCCTGCAAGGAAAGCATATCTTCTGGTCTTCCGTCCGGATGAAGGGCCATAGCACTCAGGATTATCTTCTCGAGGCCACGGGGAATAGAGGGGTTAATCTCTCTTGGAGGAAGGAGTGATTCGGGCATGAGGAACCGCTCCTTCGCTTCAGCAGGGGGTGTGTTCGTCATCAGGTGGTAGAAAGTTGCACCAAAGGCATAGATATCGCTCCTTTTGTCTGTATGACCGGTGTCACCGCCGTATTGCTCTAATGGGGTGTATAAAGCAGTACCCCGACCCTGAATAACCGTGATCGTTAATTCATCCGGGACCAATTGTTTTACCAGACCAAAATCAACGAGCTTGATCAACCCTTGCGGGTTGAGCTTTAGATTGCTGGGTTTAATATCTCGATGGATAACTGGTGGATCTTGGTTATGAAGGTAGACAAGCGCGCCCGCGAGCTGTTTGGCCCAAGAAAGAACGTCAGCTATTTGTAAGAATTCACCTTTTCTGCGTGCTTGATCCATAAGTGTCTTTAGATCATCCCCTGGAACGTAATCCATCACTAAATAATCACGCCCCCCTTCGGAGAAATAATCCGAGACCTTCGGTAGGGTGGGGTGATCGAGTTGGGCGAGGACCGATGCTTCCCGATAGAATTGCGCGCGAGCTTGCTCTAAGATATCGGATGAGAGGTCTGGATCTTGCTGAACTTCCTTGATTGCGCAATTGCGCCCTTCAAGACGATTATCGTCTGCAAGGTATAACGAACCCATGCCACCTCGACCGATGGGCTTTTTGATGACGTAACGGTCTTTTAGGACATGGCCTGACTTAAGTGGTTCGCGCAATCTAACCTCGGGAACGTTTCCAGATATACTATGAAAATTGCTTGTCGAGCGGGATCGCCATGAGTATTCTATTTATGCATATAGAAAGCTATTGAATTATACTCTGGATAGAAGATACTAGACTTAGTGAAAAGGTATCATGAAGGATCGTTCCGAAGAAGTCCCTTTCTTAATTGCGCCCGATGGCGAACTACGAGGTAAACGTTGGCCATTAGTTAATTCAACTTTTATTATTGGCAGAGGTCAGGACTGCAACCTCGTATTATTGGATAGACAGGTATCGCGTCATCATGCTCGAATTCGCAGAACAGCTGAGGGATACTTCTTAGAGGACTTAGGCAGTAAAAATCATACACATTTGAATGGGGAGAGCATTGAATCGGAAGTATTGCTCCAAGATGGAGATGAGATACAGGTAGCTCTTGCGATCAGACTCACTTTTATCGGTTCGGAAGCGACGCTCCCCCTTTCGGTAGACGAAGTTATTCGCTTTGGTATCGGGCGACTGCGAATGGAGGTTCAGGCTCATCGTGTCTGGGTAAACGAAAAAGAAGTAGACCCACCTCTTTCTCCACCGCAATTTCGGCTTCTTGAATTACTTTATCGAAGTTCGGGCAAGATTGTAACTAGAGATGAGATTGCTTCGCATGTTTGGCCAGGAACCGATGGAATAGGTGTATCCGATCAAGCGATTGATGCACTTATTCGGCGCTTGCGAGATCGTATCTTCGAGGTTGACCCTGAGTATAAGTACGTAATAACTGTACGGGGTCATGGTTTCCGTTTAGAAAATCCAATCCCATAAAGAAAAGCCCCATACGGGGCTTTTAGTGGAGATGGCGGGATTCGAACCCGCGTCCGAAGGATTCAGTCATCAGATATCTACAAGCATAGTCAATCATTGTTTTTGCTGAGTAGATGTCGATTGACAGGCATTCAACTCAACTATCCACTGCGAGCCGAAACCCGCTCTTGCAGAACTGTCGTGGATCCAATCCTGCCAGCCCCATCATTTTGATCGCCATTCCTCGCACTGATAGGGCGCAGCTTGAGGTGGCGAGCTCTCCTGGGAGAGCGCTGATCTACTTGTAAATCGCTTACGCGGCTACTGGTAGAGCAGCATAGTCAGTGCGATTGGCACTTGTATGTGCGCTGAGTTAACGAGTTCGGCGCCTCTCGGCTTGCAATCTGTGACGCTCCACCTCCGTCGATACCATTCATCCCCTTATCCAAAGTATATCATAATGAGATTTTGTATTTTAATACAATGCGCATAGCCATATGACTTTGTCAAAATAATATTTTTTTCAATTCATAAATATACAAAAGGCTATGCGCAATATTATATTACCATTTCGCATCGGGAAAAGTGTTCAATCCGGCATTCTTACCTATCTTTTTATACATAGTCACATCCGAATAGGGCTCTCCGAGGATACAATCATGAATTGCCCAACTCCTTCCGCGTATGCTGCGATAGAACGAAGACTTCCGAAAGGGCGTAGAGTCGTCCAGCTTTTTAAACAGATCGGAAGCAGGTTGGAATCCCGCATTAATCCGCATCATTAAACGTCGACCTTTTTGATAAGAAAAACCATAACGTTCGAATACTATCGCGTTATGATAAGAGAGGGGTTCAATGAAGTACACATCATGTCCCAAAGCCTGCACGAATTCATCAAAGGCAGGGATTGCATGTTTTAGCAACCGCAATCCCTGGCGCACTTGACCAGGTGCTAGTCCGGCAATAACAGCTTTCTCCTCTTCGATAAGATTTCTGCGAAACACACCAAATTCGGTTGGCGTACCGTCGGGCATTTTGTCTACACCGAAGCGTGGGGAGTTTGGATCGTTTACTATGTACAGCAATACATGGATCTGCCCATTCATCGTATCGGTGAGATGCGTGTAGAGCAGCGGATCTTGAGCCCCAAATTCGTGTCGCAAGTCGAGTACAACGTCGGTGCTGCCTTTGTTAGACCGCAAGTTGAGGAGTGACCTTCCATCAGCATCAATGAAGTCAGCTTGTATTTCGAACTGTTGGAGTAATTTATTTGGAATGAAACGTGTATAAATAGCCTCTTTTTCCTTTGGTGGAAGTTGATTAATGGAAGCAATTGATTTAGGTTTCACCTTTTTCTCCTCGCTAAAGATCTCTCAATATCACGGGCTACGTCCTTCTCGGCAATTTCTCGCCGTTTGTCATACTTGCGTTTCCCGCGGGCTAAAGCGATCTCTAATTTTGCACGACCATCTTTCAGATACATTCTTGTAGGTACAACGGTATAACCGCGTTGATGTATTTTTGCATCTAATCGTAAGATTTCCCTTCTGTGTAACAATAGCTTCCTACGCCGACGGGGATCATGATTAAATGTACTTGCCGCCCGATAAGGCGCGATGTAAGCATTTACAAGCCAGGCTTCTTCTCCACTGATTTGAACATAAGCTTCCTTCAAACTTACATTGCCTGACCTCGCAGATTTAATTTCAGTTCCACGTAATACAATCCCAGCCTCAAGACGATCCTCGAGGATGTAATCATGTGCCGCTTTTTTATTCCTTGCGATTGTTTTAAACGGGTCCTTCTTATCTTTGGCCATCTTCGCTCAGCTCCCGTAACCATTCTACAGCAACGGTTATAACATGATCCGCGCTTGATTCAATTTGTTCAACAACGATATCTGGAAGAAGGCCCATATTGTCAATAACATTACCGTTTGGAGTCAGCCAACGAGCAGACGTCACATGCAGGCTGGATCCATCTCTTAATTCCAAAATCGCTTGTACAGATCCTTTGCCAAAAGTCACCTCGCCAAGTACTGGCGCTCGTCCATTGTCCTGAAGCGAAGCAACAACCACTTCCGCTGCACTCGCTGTCCCGGCATTTGCCAGAACGACCAAGGGAATTTCTGAAGCTAATCCTTTCTCGTTAACATAAAATACCTGGCTCTCCATTCCACTACGCTCTTCAACGACTACTAGCCCATCCTCGAGAAATAGCCGTGCTGATTCTATTGATGCATCGAGCAGACCCCCAGAATTATTACGTAAGTCGAGAATGATCGAACTTGCTCCTCGACTAATTAAATCCCTGTAAGCATCATCGAGTTCCCCTGGCGTTTTTTCGCTGAAACGCCGAATGGTAATAACGCCAATCCATTGTTCTTCGGGGAGGAGATGGTGCATTACCGAGGGTAGGGGGATGATAGCACGTGTAATTTCAAACTCAAGATTGGTCTGCTGGGTAACCCGTTGGGCTACTGTCAAGCGTATCACCGAACCTTCAGGTCCGCGAATACGAGTGATTACTGATTCAAGTGAGGTATCTTTGTTTATCAACACCCCATCAATTGCTAGCAAAATGTCACCCTCGAGGATACCTGCAGCTTCAGCTGGTCCCCCTTCTATCGGTACAAAGTAGAACTTGCCCTGTTCGCCTTTTGAGATTTCTGCTCCTATACCTGCGTATTCTCCCGCCAGGTCGTCCGATTGAATTTCGTGTGCAGCAGGTTCGACGTATCTGCTATAAGGATCACGTAATACCCCCATCATGCCATGGATCATCCCCCGCTCAAGCTCAAGGTCTTCAGGTAGAGGGTCGAGGTAATGTATCTCCAAGAGTCGCCTGGCTTCCTTTAACAGGATCAGTCGTTCAGAAGCAAGAGGCCAGATCTCGCGCGCACTATAACCAGCCGCGAATGAGAGAAGAGTAGCCCCGAAAAACCCTAGCGTTAGAAATGAAGCCCAGCGTTTTGACATTTTATTCCCAATACCCTGATTTCTTATCATATTCAATCCAAGCGGAATCATAATACAAAATACCAGGGAAACTTTAATAAAAACAGATGTTTTTACGTACCGAAATCAAGAGCCATTGAGGAAAATCAAACCATGGTATAGGGGGGGTACGAATTTCATATAGCAGAATCGTGAATAGAACGTGATAATTAGTCGATGCTGCGAAGGAATTCCCTTTGTCAAGCATAGGGTTAGTCAATGATAGAAGAGTCGAATACTCTAACAGATCATCAGGAAGAACCGATTAAGCTCCTCGTTGTTGAGGATGATCCTGCGATGCTCATTGCCTTTCAGGACGTACTCAAAGGCGCGGGTTTCGAAGTCATTACAGCTTCCAACGGGGAAGCCGCACTGGAGCTTCTTGTTCACACACAACCTGCACTGATCCTTTCCGATATCTCAATGCCGATAATGGATGGCTATAAATTATTTGAGGCCGTTCGCCGGCAACCGGGAGGGGCTACTATACCTTTCATCTTCCTCACCGCCAGGGGTACCCGTGAGGACATCTTCGCCGGCAAATCATTAGGGGCTGACGATTACATCACAAAGCCCGTAACGACCCAGGAACTCCTGTCCGCGGTTCGAGCAAGGCTCCAGCGCTCAAATGAACTTATGCTTGCCCAGCTAAAGGCCGCATATAAGGACAGCCTTTTTGTGTTGGCTAATGCCATTGAAGCCCGCGACTCCTACACACATGCACACATGAAGCGTTTAGGCCTGTACGCTAAGGTTCTTGGTGAACAATTAGGATGGGATGGCGCTAGGCTTGAAGTACTTGAGTTCGGCGCTATCTTGCATGATATTGGGAAAATTTACATACCTGAGTCGGTATTGCAAAAAGACAGTTCCCTCTCGGATGAAGAATGGGTAGAGATGCGGAAACACCCCGAAGTAGGCGCGTTAATGATCCGGGACGTCCCCTACCTTGCGAGCGCCATCCCACTTGTTTTGCATCATCATGAACGCTGGGATGGTACAGGATATCCAGCTGAGCTCAACGGTGAAAATATCCCCGAGGGCGCCCGGCTTCTTGCAGTTGCCGATGCCTTCGACGCAATGACGTCTGATCGGCCTTACCGACAGGCAATGTCCGGTGATGATGCTTACGCAGAGATCCGCACTGGTTCAGGAAAGCAGTTTGACCCAAATATTGTGCAAGCTATGGAAAAGTGCTGGGATTCGGGTGTAATCCATCAGATTATGAACAACTCCAACACAGAACTATAAACCCCTTTAATAGCATATATTTCAAACACAATATTTGAAAGCGCTCATTTCTATTTCTCCGCAAGGTTGTATAATTCCAGCAATCCGCAGCCTGTAAATACGTTAAACATGTTGAAGAAAGATTATCTCCGCCAGATGTATGATCGACTGAACCTAGTTTCAAGAGGTTGGCTCGGCATTCTTGCGCTCTCGATCGAGCGATTCACAAAGGCACGCGCAGCAGCAGTCGCTGCCAGTCTCGCATATTATGCCCTCTTTTCTATCTTTCCATTCTTTCTTGCATTAATTGCTTCCGCTAGTTTTATCCTTAAGGAAGAAACCATATTTTCACAGGTTACAGAGCTTATTGTTAATTTTCTTCCAGTCTCTGAGACTCTGATAGAGGATAACCTGCAGACAGTTATTGCTCTACGTGGACCGGTTCGCATAATCGGTTTTATCGGTTTGGTGTGGGCTGGGACAGGTGTTTTTTCCAGTCTTTTTTACAACGTAAATATTGCCTGGCCGGATACAAAACCTCGTAATTTCATTCGCAATCGACTTGCCGGGCTCTCGATCATAACCTTTGTGATCGCACTTCTATCACTCTACATTTTCTTCTCAACCGTCTCTAATCTCCTTTCCCGCTTCGACCTTTCAAAAATAGATTTCATAAATCTTGAATACCTTCCTGTTCAATCATTCATCACTCATTTCCTTTCATGGTTTGCCAAAGTATTTATATTCTTCATTCTCTTTCTATGGGCACCAAATACAAAAGTTCCTTGGCGTGCAGCGCTCGTTGGTGCCATGGTGTCTGGTTTGGGCTGGGACCTCGCCACAGCAGGCTTCACCTGGTACGTTACAAGTGGTATTGCCACCTACGAACTCGTTTACGGCTCATTAGGAGCAATCGTAGCGCTCATGCTTTGGTTTTATATCATCAGTTTGGTGATACTTTATGGTGCGCACCTTGGAGGAGCAATCACGTCCTATCGCTCAGTGTCGGATATCGAAGTCCCGGATACCTACTTTGAATAATCTTCCTTTTTCATACGAACAACCCAGGATTATCCCCGTATAGAACAAACGTACGCCTCTACACACATTATTACCAGTACCTGTTTAGATTTAACCAAGATACATCAAACGAGCAGGGGGGTATGCTTGGTAACAGATCTCCCAATCTCATTATCAATGCTTTCCGAAAGAAGGTGTATCTGATTGCCTGGTTGTAAAGCCCTTCCTAATAAGTTTCAAAGAATATTGCTGGGGGAGGGGCTTGACCCAGCCCCAGTCTTATGCTAAATTCGTTATGGTTATGATAAGTACCATTATAATAAGCATACCTTGGAAAGCATTTATCTCTTCTATTGGAGTAAAAACCTATGACGCGTATCTTTATCGTAGACTCCATTCTAGATTACTTAGGAACAATTGCGCTTGCACGCAGCGAAAATACAACTCGGACCTACCGCAATGCGCTTAATGCGTTCGAAGCAATGCTCAACGATTTAGGGATTGATCCTGCTGAAACTATGGCCTCGGCAGTAAAAGAAGATTGGATCGCTGATTTCGCCGCTGCGCTTAAATCATACGCGCCCGCAAGCGAGCGGCTCTACCTTACCGCTACAGCTGGCTGGTACGAGTACCTGGCTGCCGAAGAACTCGCCGAGATCAATCTCTCTCGTGTGCGAATGCTTATCCGACGGCGTGGACGCCGTCCCGGTCAGCGACTCCCCCAATTTCCGCGAAGGCAGATCGAGAATACGATTGAATACGCGAATAATCTCATCCACTCGGCAGTTGATGATGAACGAGCCCGCCTGCGTAATCTTCGAGACCGCGGCTTTCTTCTAACACTCGCCGATACGGGCCTCCGTGTTCACGAAGCCTGCAGCCTGCGACGTGCGGATATCGATTGGAATGAAGGACGAGCAATCCTGATCGGTAAAGGCGACCGGGAATCGATCGTGCGTTTCTCATCGCGCTCTCTTGCTGCGCTGAAGGATTATCTGCGACTAAGAGCTGAACTAGACGGCGGCAGCGGCCGTCCTCTGTCTTCGCTTCCACTATTTGCCCGCCACGATCTAGGAGCTGGGAAGAAAGTATTGCCAATAACAACGACAACTGGGCGTGCGATCGTCCACAAGCGTGTCCGTGAAGCGCTCGGCCCCGAAGCCGCCGGGACGATCACACCCCACTCCTTCCGGCATTACTTCGTTACGACAGTATTGCGCGGCTCCGGCGGCAACCTGAAGCTTGCCCAGGAGCTCGCCCGGCACCGAAACATCGCCGTAACACAGCGCTACGCACATCTATCAGATGACGAGCTGGATCGCGGCTATCACGATATTTTCGAGAAGTAAGATAGATTATTTTATATAAGGGATTTCTGATTTGACGATAGCACATGCGTGTTGCACGTGAGGAACACTCTCTAACACCTACTACGACAATGCCTCAATGTAGCCTGATGACCACCTCTCCTACGCACTCTGGGTACTTAGCGGTAATGCCTTTGTAATAACCGCGGATGACCTTCAGGTCTTCCTCGATATCACCCGTCGTCTCCATCCGCGGACCTAAACCGCCCACTTTTCGACCATAATCTAAAAAAGCGAAAATAATTGGAACTGCAGCTTGGTGTGCAATATAGTAAAAGCCGGTCTTCCAGTACTTTGTGTTGCTGCGGGTCCCCTCAGGGGTTATCCCAACAATGACCTGGTCTCGTGAACGAATCAACTCAACAGTCTGTTGGACCATATTCTTATGGGTACTGCGCTCTATGGGGATACCCCCCAACCGTTTTAATAATCCGCCTAAAGGCCAACGAAAAGCTTCCTTTTTCCCAAACCAGTTAAACTTTAATCCTAGAGCGAATATTACCCCCATAATGAAAAATAAATCCCAATTAGATGTATGCGGCGCCAGGATCGCAACAAACTTTTTAGGCAATAAGTGAATATCTCCCTCTGCCTTCCATCCCATTAATGCGATAAACCATAGAGCAAGTGTTTTAAGAATAATATTCACTTTTAGAGAACCCAGCTCATTGTTCATTACCACTTTTGATATCCCTCATTCCTAAAACATCGACTCAGATCGTACATAGTAAATATCGGTTGATAGTTACCCTTCCCGACCTTCACCATCGATGCGAACATATGTTCTGTTTTTAACAACCCCTGCCCTCTCACAGATCACTGCAGGAATTGCATCCTATCCAGATCGGGCTCCCCCAATCTACAATGGTGCCATCCAACCAGCAATCATTCTAACCCGCCTCTGTGACGACGGCTTTATCATCAACGAAGCCGATCTCGGACACGCAAGCTGAATAATTCTACCCGGATTGATTGGTAGACACTGGACTTTCACACTTCCCCCTTAACACCAGCCATGAGAAGACCGAGTTGCTCAGTGGTGGCGTCGCCTCGAGGGATTATGCCCATAATCTGACCCTCAGAAACAGCAATACTAACGCACCGACAGCCAGGGCTGCCAAAGTTGCTATTACAGGCAACAAAGCATCAACGAGCGCATTCAGTCGTGCTTGCATGAATAGCAGTACCCTCCTCTGAATCGAGATCAAAGATAAAGATTGCTAATTACGAATATTGAATATATGCGTACACTTCACCGCTATGCCTAGAATGGGCGCAATTGTACTACCGAAGCGTCGGAAATACTGCTATTCGTTCACGATGAGCTTGGCGAGGATCTGCGCAGGGTGCAGCGCTAAGACATCCGCTCCATCATGAATCTGCGTTCGGCACGAGAGCCCTGATGCAGATATCTGCGCTCCCTGCCCTACTCCGTTTCGCACCGCGGGTAAAAGACGGGCTTCCGCGATCTCCATTGAGAGGGGGTAATGTTCAATTTCATAACCGAACGCCCCTGCCATCCCGCAGCACCCTGAATCTATCTCCTCGACATCAATTCCAGCCGCTTCAAACATAGCGTTTGACGGTTCTGAGCCTATCAACGCTTTCGAATAACAATGATTGTGGAATAAGACCGAGCCATCCGCTTCTCGGAATTGAATTCTATCGATAGGGCGTGCATCTGAGCCACGCGATCGAACGAGAAATTCTTCAAAAGTAAATGAGTTCTTCGCAAGTTGTTTGGCGCGTGGGTCGTGCGGGAAGAAATCCAGATACTCATCTCGAAGTGTAATGAGACAAGATGGTTCCAGGCCAACAACGGGAACTCCTGCTTCTACGTAGGGTGTTAGAACGCGAATGTTTGTCTCTGCAAGCGCTTTCGCTTCCTTCAATAGCCCTTTTGAGATCATTGGCCTCCCACAACATACCTGCTCGGAGACCAGGTTAACCCTATAGCCAGCCGCTTCCAGTACATCCACTGCAGCGATGCCAACCTCGGGATATTGGTATTGAGTATAAGTATCCAGGAAAAGTACGACTGTCTCTGTGAAACCCGGATCCGGATGTTTGGAGAACCACTCGCTGAAGGTCACGTTCGCAAAATGCGGCAGTGTCCGCTGCCGAGGAATCCCCACCAATTTCTCTTGAATCCACCGAAAAAAAATCGTGCGAGTGGAGAAATTGACTAGTGCTGCACATGCGCTTCCAAAGCGCGAGAACTTGGCAATATGAGCAAATAGAAAATCACGCAGAGGTACTCCATGTTCAGCGTGATAAAGAGCTAGAAACTCGGATTTCAACCGAGCCATATCCACGGCGGTTGGACATTCTGCCTTGCAGCCTTTGCATGCCAGGCAGAGGTCGAGGACCTCATACATTTGATTGCTTGTGAGTGATTCAAGCGGCAACGCTCCACTGATCGCGGCACGGAGTGCATTCGCTCTACCGCGAGTGGAATGCGTTTCTTCCAGGGTCACCTGATAAGATGGACACATCAGGCCATCTTCTTTTCGACATACGCCTAAGCC
>SOIH01000090.1 GCA_004376895.1 Anaerolineales bacterium
GAGGCGTACGAAATTATCGAGAAACACACCGGTGAGCCAATTGACCGCGAGTCGATTCGTGCCCGCCGTACACAACGCGAATTGGAACTTCTAAAATCAGAAGAAGTCATGCCTGGTGTCGTTGACCTCATCGCGGATGCAAAAGAGCGTAACTTGCGTCTTGGTGTCGCCTCAAGCTCGGACAGGAAATGGGTGATCGGGCATCTCATGAGATTGGGTTTGCACACCCATTTCGAAAGTATTCGCTGCGCCGATGACGTATCAAATACCAAGCCATCTCCTGATCTGTACCTATCTGTGCTCAGTGACATGGGACTCCAGCCCCATCAAGCGATTGCTTTTGAGGATTCGTTGCATGGTGTAGAGGCTGTGAAGCAAGCCGGTATTTTCTGCGTGGCTGTGCCCAACAATGTGACGCGACATTTGCCGATGCCGAAAGCCGATCTGACGGTGGACTCATTATCGGAAATGGAGCTCGAGGAGTACATTAAGAAAGCGCAAAGGGAGCCGCAGTAAATGGTTGCTGGGAGCTGAAGATGATAAAAGAATTTAAAGCGTTTGCGATGCGTGGAAATGTGCTCGACATGGCGGTGGGCATCATTCTTGGAGCTTCCTTCGGGTCTGTTGTTAGCTCCCTTGTTGATGATGTCATCATGCCCCCGGTTGGCCTCCTTCTCGGGAATGTCGACTTCTCAAACTTGTTCTTCATCCTGCGCGAGGGTGATGTTGCCGGTCCCTATCTCTCGATCGCGGAAGCGCAGTTAGCAGGAGCCGTTACACTTAATTATGGGCTTTTTATCAACACAATCATGACTTTCATAATCGTTGCATTTGCCGTTTTTCTTCTCATCCGTAGTGTAAACATAGTCCAAAGAACTGAGGAAGATACTCCATCTGAGCCCACGACCAAGGAGTGCCCATTCTGTTTCATGGATATACCGATTGATGCAATCCGCTGTCCGCAATGCACATCGGATCTTGAGCGTGCTGCCGGATAGAAATGGCGATTAGGTAACAATTTTCAAATTGGAGAGAGCGCATGGAAAAACAATCGGAAGGAATCAAGGGGATTGGTTGGAAGATGGTGGTCCGCTTCCTGATATTCGTTGTTCTTTTACCGTTTGTCTTGTTCGTCGCTGCGGGCCGTCTTGATTGGACCATGGCCTGGGTTTACATAGGGATCCATGTCGCTTTCACGCTCATCAGTAGGCTTATCGTCCTCCGCTCGAGTCCGGAAACACTGGTCGAGCGTGCCCGCGCTATGCAAGCTGATGATGTCGCAGTGGGGGATCGCTTCATGGTTGTGATCGTCGGTTTGTTTGGACCGTTGGTAATCTGGACGATCGCTGGCCTCGATGACCGCTTTGGCTGGTCACCAGATCTGTCTTTCCTAACCCAAGGGATTGCATTGCTTGGTGTCGTGCTTGGCTACGTTCTTGGAACCTGGGCTATGGTTACCAACGCGTTTTTCTCATCCGTTGCACGAATCCAGGAGGATCGTGATCAATCAGTCATTACTGGTGGTCCTTATCGCATCGTTCGGCACCCAGCGTATGCGGGAGGGGTCGTTAGTTCCATTGCAATGCCCTTGATGCTTGGCTCATTTTGGGCGCTTATTCCATCTGGAATCGCACTGATATTTCTGGTCATTCGCACGAAGAACGAGGATAAAATGCTGATGGAGGAACTCCCGGGATATGCGGACTTCGCGCAGGAAACAAGGTACCGTCTTGTGCCTGGCATCTGGTAGGCGTGAACGCGATAAATTTCCCTGCCCGAGAATGCTGTAATAACAGGCGGATGATTTTATCCGTGAGGTAAATCTATTGAAGAATAAGTTTCCAAAGCGAACCTACCAAGGCCTGAATGAAGTCTGGGAAGACTTTCGCTACATCATCAAGCGTCGGCCAATAATAAAGAGGGCGATGAGGGATCTGCTCTCACCTGCCTTCCGTGAACGGCTGATGCTGGTTGTTACCGAAGTGAATGGGTGCCGGTACTGTCGGACATATCACGCGAGTGAAGCGCTTAAGGAAGGTATTACAGACACCGAACTTGCAGAGTTACTGGCTGGTCAGATACCCACAGATGCTCCCGAAGAAGAAGTACCGGCCATGATCTATGCTCGCTACTGGGCTGAGAGTGGGGCGCAGCCTGGCCCTGAAGATGTTCAAGAGCTCATAGATGTCTATGGTGAGGAGAAGGCTGCAGCCATCCATGTTGTTCTGCGCATGATCCGCATGGGAAACCTCATGGGTAACATGGCCGATTACATGCTCTACCGTTTGACGTTCGGTAGGGCTGGTGTGTAGGTGAAGAGTGATGAACGATGGGTGAAGGCTCAGCGGTAAGGAATTATTGGACAACCTATCTCGATTCTCTTCGGCCTAATCCGCCTCTGCAGGATTTAGAGTACACGGCATGGGCGTTCGGGTGCACATCTGAAATGGCTGACAACTTAGGGGATCTGGTCAAGCGTGGGGTGAAGATTGCGACGGCTTCACTTGCCTGGGCTTACGAAGCGGATGGAGAACCATATCCCGAGATCGGCGATATGAGCATCATCCTGGACGGCCGGGGTGATCCAATGTGCATCATTGAAACGACTGATGTCGAAGTAATTGCCTTTAATGCGGTGGGCGAAAAGCACGCCTATGAGGAGGGTGAGGGGGATCGCAGCCTGGAGTATTGGCGAGAGGTCCATTGGGCGTTCTTCGCCGAGGAGTGCAAAGCCATCGGCAGAGAACCCGCGGGTGATATGACCGTAGTTTGCGAAAGGTTCCGGCTGATCTACTCGTAATAAGCCGATCGAAACCACGGTTCGCACTGAATTTTAGCCAAGCAATCCAGATCCCTGAGAGGTAATCATTCCTAAGAAGCACCCTTCCAGCCCTGGAGATTAAGAACCATGGATCAAGAGATTATCTTCAGAACGTTGTTCATCCTGAGCGGCGTTGCGATGTTTGCGATCAGGATTTATTACCAATCGAAGGTAAGGGGTGATTTGCGTCGAAGCGAAATGCGAGATCGCGGTCCACGCTTGATCCCAGGGAGCATCGCTGCACTTGTTACGCTCATCTTCGGCGCTGAATACATCTTCTTCCCGGGCACCTTTTCGTGGGCGTATTTAATTCATTTCCCGACCTGGTTGAGGTACTTTGGAGTGGTCCTCTTAGTTGCAGGCATTTCGCTGCTCTGGCTCGCGCATCATCACCTCGGAAAGAGCTTTCACTCATTAGTAGTTTTAAAAGAGGATCAAGTGCTCGTAGAGAGCGGTCCTTATCGCTTTATTCGCCACCCAATCTACTCGGCTTATTTCATGAATTATATTGGCGGAGGCTTGCTCGCTTCAAACTGGGTGTTGGCCGTTATTCCGGTGGTGTTTTTCGGACTGTTTATCGCCTTGAGAGTAGATGGCGAGGAAAAAATCATGGTTGAAAAATTCGGAGACAGGTATATACACTATATGAAGCATACGGGGAGATTTCTTCCAAGCATCAATCTTTTGTCCCAAAGGAGATGATTCAATATATATCCCGAGGAGATAGGGC
Organism: Anaerolineales bacterium; assembly: GCA_004376895.1. GTDB lineage: Bacteria > Chloroflexota > Anaerolineae > Anaerolineales > E44-bin32 > E44-bin32. Next base: position 3,552 of record SOIH01000090.1, read on the forward strand.
AATGAAACGTTTCACGAAGTGGGCTGAGCACGAATTCGGTTTGGGCGAGAGAGTGATCGCGACCCTCCTGGCGGGGGTCGTTTTTGTCCTGTTGATCCCCTTTGTAATTCTAAAGGGGTCAACTGCCATTGATCGTTGGCTGCAAATCTCGCGTTTCGACTTCGGCTTGTTTAATCTCATTATTGGTGGAGCCATGGCGCTCATCGGGTGGCTGTTCGCGATGTGGTCGATCGTCGATCAGCTCACGCGTGGCAGGGGTACGCCGCTTCCGGTTATGGCGACGCAGACATTGCTTATCACCGGGCCATTCGCCTACTGCCGAAACCCGATGAGTTTCGGGACGATCGTTCTTTATTCCGGGCTAGCGATCTGGACCGGTTCCTGGTCTGCGATCGCTTTGGTGACAAGCTTCGCGGCCGCGCTTATTGCTTACCTTAAATATATCGAAGAGAAAGAACTCGAAGCGAGATTTGGACAGTCGTATATGGAGTATAAGAAGACAACGCCGTTCATCATTCCTTCAATGTCGAAGAAGTAACCGTCACCACTGAGCATCTCTTTACATCGAAGTTTGGATCGCGTGAGATTCATTCGAGTGGCGGTCAGGTTGTGCAAATAGCTTTTACAGGATGAGTGCAAATGGATAAAGAGCGCTTCGATCAGCAGATTCAATTTATCCTAGAAATTGACAAACTTAAATCGGTCATCCGCCAATCGTACTTGCTCGATGGCACCCGACGGGAGAACACCGCTGAACACAGTTGGCATGTCGCCCTGATGGGGTTGCTCCTCGCAGAATACGCAGAGCAGCCTGTCGACTTGCTGCGTACTCTGAAGATGCTTCTTATCCACGACACCATCGAGATCGATGCGGGAGACACCTACTGCTATGATGAGTCTGGTGTGACGGATCAAACCAGCCGCGAGAATGCAGCCGCTGAGCGTCTTTTTGGTCTACTGCCAGAGGATCAAATGAAGGAGTTTCGTGAGCTGTGGAGTGAGTTCGAGGAGCGAAGTACACCGGAGGCGAAATTCGCAGCCACGATCGATAGACTCATGCCCTTGCTCCATAACTTTCATACGGAGGGGCGATCGTGGCGTGAACATGGCATAAGGAAGAACCAGGTGAGCGCCCGCAATGAAGTTATGAAGGAAGGGGCACTCCCGCTTTGGGAGTTTGCGATGTCGCTCATCGATGACGCGGTTGATAGGGATTACTTAGAATGAACGAAACAGGCCGAGCAGGTTGATCAATGTTGCCCTTGGATATGCGTGTAGCCATATATTACAGACTCAAATTCATAGAGCAGGATCGGAGGGGGAGGTGCAGCAAGTATGAAGAACCACCCAGGTTGGACATGCGACGGGCTTGACTTTACCCGGTGCTTTATTGGAAAGGTGTATTGGGGGGTGCGCAAATGGAAAAAATGACGGATTGGTTGACCTCGGGGCCACCCTGGGTTGAGTACCGTTCACGTGTTGATCTCTTTAGCGAAGGAGAAGGTTCTCAGGGAGTGCAGTCCGCTCGCGAGCGATTGATCGATCATCCTCACGTTCAAGCCATCCTGGATGAATTAGCCTCGTGGCCGGGTGCAGCCTTGAAGAGTCACAAATCTGCCGGGCATCTACTGCACAAGCTCACATTCTTGGCCGATCTTGGTTTGTGTCAGGGTGATCCTGCGGTCGATAAGGTGATCGAACGGGTGCTTGCGCATCAATCTGATGAGGGACCTTTCGAAATCGTGATGAATATCCACCCCAGGTATGGCGGGAAAGGGGAGGATGAGTGGATCTGGATGCTCTGTGATGCACCACTGATGCTCTATGCGTTGGTGGAGTTTGGCTTGCAGGATGATACCCGTATTCGAACCGCAGTTGAACACCTGAGCGGATTGGTCAGGGAAAACGGTTGGCCGTGCGTGGTATCGAAAAAAGCAGGGAGTTTTCGTGGTCCGGGCAAGAAAGGTGATCCTTGCCCGTATGCAAACCTGGTGATGCTCAAAGTTTTAGCCGAATTCGATGAGTGGCAGGATAGTGAGGCAACCAGGCTAGGGGTTGAGGCGGCGTTGACATTGTGGGAAGAGCGGCGCGAACGCCATCCCTACTTGTTCTACATGGGTACGGATTTCAGTAAGCTCAAAGCGCCGCTCATCTGGTACGACATTCTGCATGTGACGGATGTGTTGACGAGGTTTCCGTGGGCACGGAGCGACAAACGCCTATTAGAGATGGTTGAAGTAATCCAGTCGAAAGTAGATGCGGATGGGCGTTATACGCCTGAGTCGATCTGGATCGCTTGGAAGGGCTGGGATTTCGGCCAAAAAAAGGAGCCTTCTCCATGGTTAACATTCCTGGTTTGGAGAATGCTCAACCGCGTTGCTTAGCGGCAGTGGATAGGTCCCTGGCGGAAGAGGACATGTCCCAAATCGCGCCCATTTTTAGGTGCCTTCTAGGTTCATAATATTCAGGTTGGCAGCAAAATCGTGATCTGTGTCCCTTGATTAGGAGCGCTTTCGGCGCTGATCTCACCCCCATGGGCTTCCACTAGTTTCTTGGCGATAGCCAGCCCCAGACCGCTTCCTAGGGAATCAGCCGATTTGTAGAAGCGCTCGAAAATATGGGGTAGGTCTTGCGCATCGATCCCGGAGCCGGTATCGAGAACGAGAATCCGGACTCGATCGGTGCCTTCCCACCCAATCTGAACTTCGATCGTTTCGCCGGCTGGCGTGTAGCGCAGTGCGTTGGCGATCAAGTTGGTCAGCACCTCCCGTAATCGCAACGGATCGACGTTGACCAAGGGAATACCCTCCGCGGCAGTTAGTTTAAGGGTAATACCTGCAGCCTCAATTTGAGGGCGATAAGCGGCGAGTGTCTCGCTGGTTAGCAGCGCCAGATCTGTGGCTTCTCTGTGCAGTTGGAGTGCTCCGCTCTCGGCCAATCCAAGTGTGCGTAAATCTTCGATCAAACTGGAGAGCTGTCTTGTCTCCTCGAGAAGTGCCTTCAAGTGAGCGTCATCCCGTTCGTATACGCCATCGATTATGCCTTCTATGTTTCCCTGGATGACGGTTATGGGTGTTCTAAGCTCATGGGTAAGGTCAGCCATGAGCTCATTGCGCTGATTTGCTTGCACCTCAAGTTGGCGGACCATGGCGTTGAAGGATGATACAAGTGCATACATCTCAGGGGATCCACGCTCTGGGACTCTTACCGAGTAGTCGCCTTCCGCAACGCTATAGGAGGCTTCCAGCAGATCATCAATAGGGGAAATCACGCGTCGGATCGTTCGACCCATTTGAAAGACCACGGCGGTGACAAGAATGCCCATGCCGATGAATATGGGCAGCGCACCCGTTTTGTGCAGGTCGATCCTTGGCGACAGTCTCGTGAGTAAATAAACGCTTCCCGAGCAAGTCACTGTAGCGATCACTAAAGTGAGGAGCGCTCCAAGGGCAAGGCGCGGGAACAATTTATGGCGGTTTTTTCGCCAGAGAGGTGGATCCGGCGGCCAGGTTTCGTCTTCAGGCCACCAGTGCGGGGGTGGGCGTTTGGAACGGCGCTCGTGTGCCTTAGTCCAGAAACGATGCGTGGAATGGTCGCTATGCTTCATCGCTAAATCGGTACCCCACACCGTAAACTGTTTGGATGTATCGCGGCTCATGAGGGACAGGTTCGAGCTTACGGCGGATGTTCTTAATGTGTGCGTCGATTGCCCGCTCGTAAGATTCGATCGCAACACCGTGGACGACGTTGAGAAGTTGGGAACGGGTGAAGATTCGCCCAGGTTGGCTGGCGAGGGCCTGTAGAAGCTGGAACTCCGTCGCTGTGAGTTCGATCTCCTCACCGCCAACTATGACCCGCATGCGGGGTAGATCCAGAGTGACATCCCCCACACGGATAACTTCTCGTTCTTCCTGAGCCAACTCTGATCTTCGCAGAACAGATCGAACCCTGGCGACGAGTTCCTTGGGGCTGAAGGGTTTGGTGATGTAATCGTCAGCGCCGAGCTCCAGCCCGATGAGTTTATCAGTTTCCTCATCGCGTGCGGTGAGCATGATGATCGGGAGGTTCGATGTCTTGCGGATTGATCGACAGACATCTAAACCATCCATGCCAGGAAGCCCTAGGTCCAACACAACAAGGTCAGGCTGCTCAGCACGGATGATAGCCAGGGCGTGTTCCCCGTCGCCAGCGCTTATGACCGAAAACCCAGCGTTCTCCAGGTAATCCTGTGTAAGCTGGATGATCTTCGGCTCGTCATCGACCACCAGGATCTTCTTCAACCCGGGGACCTCCATAAGTGGGTGTGCATGCGGATGCACTTATTCTACATCAGCTGGCAGGTGAATCGGCTCACCTTTTAGGGAAACGCAAACCCGGGCGGTGTCGAGAAACCACCCGGGCTGCTGGAGACGAGGGTCAGTCTTTGGGTGTGCCAGCCTCATCGCCATCTTCGGCATCGTGCATCTGTGCGTGCCACTTATGGATGAAAGCTGGAGTATCCATCTCATCCCAATCCCCACAGGCGTACCTTCCCATCGGCAGCCAACCAGGATGGTGAGGACCCATTCGCATTGCGCCGAAGCCGAATAGTGGGAAGAATATCACCCTTGCAAGAGCGCTCAGCAGGACTATTAACAGTATGAATCCCAGAAGTCCCATAAGGAAGGGTGGGAAACGATGCACAGAGACAGGAAAGCCCTCTGCACCGCCTTCCATGTAGACTTTATGGGAAAGGGGACCACCGGGAAAGACAAACCCTTCCAGGTCGGCAGCAGTGGCTACTCCACGGGAGATGCCGATGTTGTAGAAGATCACACCGACGACCACCAACGCAGCGATCAAGAGCACTGTTGCTGCTATTCCAATCCATACATTCCTTTTCATGTTCTTTCTCCTTTTGATGACTGGATTTCGCATTGATTCTGCACTAGGATTGTGAACTGAACATGAATAGAGAATGGAGAACTGGGGGAGATTGCGCATTCTGAGCCTTATTGCCGAGTTGGAGAGCCGTTAGAAATTGCCCTCATCGTGTGACAATTAAAATCATTACGCAGGGTGTCAAGCACCCATGCATTATGTCAGTGGATGCTCATGCCCATGAACAACTCATGAGCACCCGTTCCCCGAGGATGCCTTCTTCAGCACCGCTGGCTATTTACTCGATTGAGCAGTGACGGGAAGATCAAGCGGCTCTTGACCGCATTGTCAAATCTGATAAGAAGCGCGCCATCCGGCCAATTCGCCATGACCCGCCCAGTTCCAAAGTGACCATGATGTACGACTTCACCTAATCGATAGCTTGGAGCTTTTGCGGATGAAGCCTTGCTGGATCGGGTGCTCTTTTCCGTACGAGACTTCGCTTTGGATCTTGCGAAAATCCTCAAAGGGGCTGCTGAGCAATATGTCTTGTCGTTCGACTGCAATCCAGTTCTTAGTTCAAGTGTTGTCGGAGTATTCATGATGCTTCCTCCATTTGCGTAGATCTGTTCGATCCGGATATACTCCCAGCCTAACGATCTGCGGTCTCCGAAATGTCTTTCAAAGCGTCTCCGAACGTCTATTAGAATTGGTTAAAGAAGATTATTTTTCGAACGACGACGGAGGTGACCGACATCTGACATTCGCGCCAACAGACTATGTGTCAGTTGAGACAGCGATCTACGTCCAAGCGCCTCGTAAAGCGACAGGCCCTTAGAATGCTCGAGATCCGCCTGCTAGGGCAGTTTGATCTGCGACAGGACGGTGTGGCGATTGAGCTGCCGTCACGCCCTGCAAGAACGTTGCTGTCATACCTCGTTCTAACTAGGGGGACACATCATCCGCGTGAAAGACTGGCAGGACTGCTGTGGCCCAATTCCAGCGAAAGCAACGCACGGAAGAATCTGCGCCAAGCTCTGTGGCAACTCCGTAAGGCAATTGGCGAGACTCATCTCCTGGTTGACACGAGATCTATCGCTTTCAACACAGCGTCTGACTTCTGGCTAGACATTGACATGCTGGAGAACACAGCAGATCAGGACTTGGAGACAGAGGTCTCAGCCTACGAAGGCGACCTACTCCCCGGATTTTATGAGGACTGGATACTTCTCGAGCGGGACCGATTGGATGCGAACTACGAACGTAAGATGGATCGCCTTTTGACGCAGCTCCTACAGGAACAGCGCTGGATGGAGGCGATCGGGTGGGCTGAGCGGTGGATTGCCCAGGGTCATGTCCCCGAAGCTGCATTCAGAGCGCTCATGATGGCGCATGCATCGATGGGCGAGATGTCCAAAGTTGAGGCGGCTTACCTGAGGTGTGCCGAGGCTCTGGAGCAGGAGGTTGGCGTTGACCCCTCGGAAGAAACAACTCACCTTTACAAAAGCTTATTGACTGGCGAGAAAATCTCGCTATATCCGATTATAGAGAAACCTGGTGTAGCAATATCGGCAAGGGCACAACAAGTAAACTTGCCCGCCCAACCCACAGAATTCATCGGCCGCAAGGTCGAACTCGCCGAAATCGAGAAGCTGCTCGCCACAACTCGCCTGCTTACTCTCATTGGCCCTGGGGGAATCGGCAAGACGCGATTGGCATTAAGGGCAGCCGCTGAAATGGCGAATGAATTCGATCACGGGTGCTTCTTTATTTCATTAGCGCCCATTCGCGAAGTTGAACACCTCATTCAGACGATCGCTGAAGCTGTGAAATTTCCCCTGGCAACCCACCAAGACCCACAGCACCAACTGCTCCATTACCTGCAAAAGAGGCAGCTTCTGTTGGTGATGGATAATTTTGAGCACTTGCTGGACGGTGTGGGTATTGTCAGTGAGATTCTCCAAGCCGCTCCTGAGGTGAAAATCCTGGCAACATCTCGTGAAAAACTCAATATGCAAAGCGAGAC
>SOIH01000131.1 GCA_004376895.1 Anaerolineales bacterium
AGCAAGAGACCGATGGTGATCAAGCCCTGGTAACTGGCTCGGCTTCCTCGGGCCGCGAGCGCAATCAATCCTGTAAGGGCAATGAAGAACGCTAATGCAAGGAACTGAGTAGGTGGGTTGGTTAAATTGAATTCTGCAGGAACGCCGTACAGGAAATCATCAATCAGATGGGCGGCGCCAAACCCGGCGAAGATCGATGAAACTGCGACCACGCGATTGCTCCAGCGGCGATGGGTTGCTGCTGACTTGCGCATGTGGCACCTCCCTGGTAGATGCTCCTCAAGTGGGACCGCAAGACATTGGGGGCGACCGGTCATTTATGATTAGGCACCCGCAGAAAGACGCGGGTGCCTATTTTTGGTCCGGCGGAATGACTAGTATTCCTTTTTTTCTTTTTTCAGTTTACGTTTTTCCTTAATCGAAAGCTTTGCCTTTTTCTTAGTTTCTCGTTTGCCTTTATCTTTTTTCCCTTTGTCACCCATATTTACCCATCCTCACTTAACAATGGTCGTTTGCGATTTACCCTCCATCATAGCACTTTAAAGTCCATAAACTGAGAGCTGCGCAGCATTCTGAAGAAATATCTGGTCATGATCCATGCTTGGCTTGAATAAACAGTATGCTAGCACATGACTACTTTCAAAACAAAGTCCCATTTTTTCATCAGGGGGGATTAACAAAAAAAGGTGTGGTCATCGAATTCCAGCGTACTATACATAGTAAAAGGTATTTCTTCAACAAAATGGCGTGCTATGGTCAAGAACGACGCCCTACTACTCGCATCCAAACAGTCATCGTACACTCGAAGGTAAATCACAAATCTCAACCGCGGGAAAATCACCTTTCTTATCAACGACCACCGTCAAGATCGCACTAATTGACACAAATACGAGCCAACTCCCTGTATACTGGATTCCAAAGAACTATTTTCGTGGGAGTGATGTATGCCCGCTTTCGCCACAGTCGATTTCCACGTGACTTCACGCTGCAACCAGGAGTGCCCTTACTGCTGGGGACCGCAAGACTTCGATGAAACGGAAGTTGATTCCAAAACAGCCGCCGCAATCGTGCGCAAGATCGCCCAGAGCGGCGCACAGCGGATCGTTTTCACCGGTGGTGACCCGATCCTCCGCTCAGATATCGGCATGCTCATCCGCCTCGCGCAACAGGAAGGGCTTGAGGTGGCGCTCTCAACGACCGGCGACGAATTGACGCGCAGCTTCGTGCGCGGCTATGGCGGCTGGATCGACTTGATCTCGCTCCCGCTTGATGGCGCATCTGAGGATGTGTCCAGCCGGACTAAAAAGGAAGGTCATTTCACTGCGATCATGAACTGCCTGGATTTCCTTGCCGATTTCCCCGCGATCGATGTGAAGGTGGCGACCCCTGTCACACTCCACAACATCCACGACATCCCAGACATTGTAACGCTGCTTGACGAGCGCGCGGCGCACATACCCAATCACCTTTTCTACAACGTCTTCCAGGCGTACCCGCGCGCCATGCAGCCTCAGGCCTGGGACGAATTAGTTGTGAGTAATAATGATTTTCAGGCGTTAAAAGCCGATGTCGAACGCTCCCCGCATGCTTTCAAAATCAATTGGCTGGACCATGAATCACTGGACCGGATTTACGTCATGGTCTTCCCAGATGGATCTCTGACGATACCCTCTGGTTCAGATTATACAAACTACGGCCCTTTCCTCGAGATCAAAGATCTTGAGGAGTTCCTCGCGACCACAGATTTCGATGCGCCCAAGCACCTGCGGCACTCGAAAGGCTGGTCCAGGGAACACAGGGAATAATCTCCGCTCAATCGAGGTCCGCTCTGCATTAAAAAAACACCGCAGCCTATTTATAAGCTGCGGCGTTGATCGCAAACGTGTCGACTTACTCGGTGCCGGCTGCCTGTGCGTGTGGGTCACCACGTCGAACGATGTAATCCTCAACCAAGAGCAGTTGATCGCTCGCTCGGCGAACGACTCCCAGCAAGTTGTCCATCGTGGAAACCTCTTCCAATTGCTCATCGATGAACCAGCGCATGAAGTTCTGAGCGATGTGGTCGTTCTGCTTGATAGCCAGATTCATAATATTATTGATCTGGTTTGTGACCTCCAGTTCCCAATCCAGCGCAGCCTTCACCGCGGCTTCCGCTGAGTCGAGTGTTTGCGGCGTCGCATCGATCGTAGGGATCGATACTTCCCCGCCAGCCTCCAGAATATAATGCACGAATTTCAGCGCGTGCATGCGCTCCTCATCGGATTGGCGGAAAAAGAAATCAGCCAATTCTGGGAGCTGCTCACTGTCAAAATAGGAAGCAATGATGATGTACTGGTTTGAAGCCGCAAGTTCGCTCCCAACCTGGGCGTTCATCGCCGCGGTTAACTCTTTGCTTATTAACATCTTTCCTCTCTCCTTAGGTTTATTGATCCGCGCCGGAACGGTGGAAGTCGATCTTACCGCCCGGCCGATCGTAAAATCTGATATTTCCACATTGGAAGGTTAAAATCCAACGCCCAAGTATTCTAACGCATACTGCGCATCGAGGTAATTCGGATTAACTTTTAAAGCCGCCCGAAAATCCTCGATCGCTGCGCCCACATCACCCAGCCTGTAGTGTGCCCAACCCCTCCAGAGTAGCGCTTCCTCAGCTTTCGCCGTGCGTTGGAGTGTTACCTCTGCCAGTGCGATCACGTCATCTGTCCGACCTGAATGGAAATAGGCGATGTAGGGACCGAATTGATAGCGAGTGAAACGCCAGGGCAGCCCCAGAGTCAGCGCCTTGTCGTATGCATTGGCGGCCTTTGAGTAACGCTCAAAGTACAACAGATTTGTCCCCAGATTAAATCTAGCAAATTCATCCTCGGGATCAAGCTCGATCTCACGCTGCGCGCGCTCCAATGCCCTTTCGCGATTCACATCTACATCTAAATCCGGACCCAATATTGATCCGAGTGGCGCTGGATCTGCTACAGGGTAGACGTACATGAATACGTAATTGAAGGCTTTCCAACCATCATTAAGGTCGGTGTAGGTGATTTCCCGGTCTGGGCCAATGAATGAGTCCTGACCTATAAAAATCTGGTGCGAATCATCATATCCCGTAAGCAGCATATAATGACCCGCCCAGCCGTCGTCAGGACCGTCGCTTTCGATAACATACCCTTTTTCAACCACAACCGGGTATCCCAACGCAAGGAAACGCTTCAAGATCTCGATCGTCCCACCCACACGAGAATCGGCTTCCAGCCAACCGGCTCGATTTCGAACGAAATAAACCAACTCTTCGACGTTAACGTTCTTATCCCCACGATCAGGTTTTAGCAGATCCGAGATCTCGAATTGATCCCCCTCCCAGCCATAGAAGTGCAGAGCAATCGCCAGCGTCGCCGGTCCGCAATTATTCCAATCCTGCTTTTCCCATTTCGGTGAGGGGAGCATTACCGATTCCGGTAAAGGGATGAGTGTGGGCACAGGGGTGGGACTCGAAATGCTCTGGGTCTCGTCTGGCGTTGGGGAAGGTACGGAGGTTGGTGGGGTTGTGATCACTGTTGCGCCGGAGGGCGTCGGCAGCAGCTCGCCGGGAAATATCCAGCCGCGCACGATTCCGACCGCCGCATCGATCCGCCACTCCATGTCGAATTTAACACTCGGGATCTGATAGATCCCCGCAAGGAGCATACCAACCAAAATCACACCAATAAGAAACCCCATTATCCGTGAGCGCATGGGTCGATTATATCAGCCCTCTTTGGTCCAATTCAGGTTTACAAGCAGCATAAAAACTTTCTTCCATGCCATCCGATAGACCTTCCAATGGTCAGAGGTGTCGCATTTACTCCGGGCTGGGTTTATCATAAGCCCTTAATATTTCTATCCTAGAATCCGATTTGTCGTATAGGGAGTCACTCAATGCAGACGTCATCTTCCTCTCGGGGGGTCGCAATCGGCGCTCTGACCAGCCTGCCCGTGATGGCCGTCGGGTATCTCGGACAGCGGCTCGCCGCCCTCCCATCCCCACCCTTCACATTCTTCGACTGGCTCACACGCCACCTGCCGGGATCGGTCGTCACATTCGGGATTGATCTACTCGTTCGTCTGATACGCGATCTCGGTCTGGGCTCGACCGGGGATGTGGCCAAAACTGTCGAGAGGGCTTTCGCAATTTTACTCTTCGCCGCGCTCGGCGCTTTTTTCGGCGCCATGCTCAGCCGGGCGGGAAGAAAGCGACCCCTCCTTCTGCCCGCGTATGGAGCTTTGGTCGGCTTCGCGGTCGCGGTCAGCCTAGCGCTGATGCAAAGGAGCATAGGTTCTTCAGATGCCGGGGTTTTCCCGGACTGGATCTGGCTGACATCCCTGAACATCGTGTGGGGCTACAGCCTGGGCTGGCTGGAGCGAGCCTCCGACCTTGCTTTCAACGACGATCCCGCATCTCCGCTCGCACGGCGCCAGTTTCTTTACCTAGTCGGCGGCGGTATCCTGACCGTCACCGTTGCGCCTTTAGCGCTCTCCCGCTGGCTAAACCGGGAGGCTCCCGAGCCCGCCGACATCTCCGCATCCAAGCTGGACCCGGGCAAAACATCCGGCCCGGCACAATCCCCACCGCAGGGAACGTTGGATGTCCGCATTGATCCGGCGTTGGGCACCCGCCCCGAGCTGACGGCCACGGAGGACTTCTACACGATCGACATCAACACCCTTCCCCGACGCATAGACGGGGATTCCTGGCGTTTGAGCGTCGAGGGCTTGGTTCATACTTCGTTGACGCTCTCACTCGCCCAGATCCGCGTCCGCCCTGCTATACGCCAAGTAGCCACGCTGTCGTGCATATCCAACCCTGTAGGCGGCGACCTGATCGGAACAGCCATCTGGACCGGGATCAGATTGAGCGACATCCTGGCGGAATCAGGCCTGAAGAGCAACGCCAAAGAAATCCGCGTCGAATCTGCGGACGGCTTCTATGAGAGCCTCAGCCTTAATGACGCATTCGATGAGCGCACGCTTCTGGTTTACGAGATGAACGACGAGCCGCTAACCCAAGAGCACGGCTACCCTCTGCGCATCTCCATCCCCGATCGATACGGGATGAAGCAACCCAAGTGGATCACACGCCTGGAAGTGATCGATCACGATGGATCCGGCTACTGGGTCGATCGGGGCTGGAGCCAAGAGGCGTTCGTCATGCAGACTTCTGTGGTCGACCACGCCGATCTCGACACAGTAGGAGCGGGCGCCGGCACCTTGCCGATCGGTGGGATCGCCTACGCGGGAGCCAAGGGCATAAGCAGGGTCGAAGTGCAAATCGACGCCAACCCCTGGGTCGAGGCTCAACTGCGCACACCGCCGCTCAGCCCGCTGAGCTGGGTCCAGTGGCGATACGACTGGCTTTTCGAGCCCGGAGAGCACACAATCGGCGTGCGTGCCTACGACGGGAGTGGGAGACTTCAGGAAAGTCGCTCGCGCGGCTCGCGCCCGGACGGAGCGACGGGGATCCACACCTTCAAAGTCAGGATCTGACACCACCTCGAGCCCCCAAATAAGCGTGGTCAACGGTCCCTTCCTTCCGCGCCCGTTCAGGTCCAGGGTGCTGTATACTATTTTTATGCCACTAAACGACGTGGGCAAAAGCCATCGTTGAGCACACCCATTCCGGGATTGCATTCCGCCATCGATGAACCCGGGCTTCTGCGACCTGTGAGTCGAATATGCAACTGGAAACTGCGCTATTAATAATCCCTCCAAAACCTGTTCAGGTCTTCTGTTTCCCGATTCGGGAGCGATACGATATAGAATCCTTCAAGAGCAATGTCCCTGCGCATATTACGCTGCTCTACCCCTTCGTCCCTCCGGACCAGGTTGATACAGCAATTGAGGAGCTCAATCGCCTGTGCGCGGGGATACCTCCCTTCGATGTCACAATTGACCATTATGGAACGTTCAAAGGCGCTATATTCCTCGAGCCCTCAGACCCAGATCCGATCGTGCAGCTTCATCACCAACTTTCACAAATCTTCCCAGAGTACCCAGTTTACGGGGGCGAACACGGGAGCGAACTTCATCCCCACCTTACCCTGGCCCGCTTTGATGATCCCGAGGAGGCGGATAATATCGAGCTTCCTCCAGCACCCTCGTTCAGCTTCACTGTCGATAAGATCCACCTCTACCTCGGCTCGGCCGAACACGACACACCCTTCATACCACGCGCTGTGATCCCGCTCGGAAAAAATATATGAGCCCGTCTTGTTCTTTGGACGACTATAGGGTTTGCGGCTGCTTTCCCCTTCTCTGGGGACTGGAGTAATTCATGGACATAGTCATCGAGCTCATCAAAGAGATGCTTATCCCGGGTTCAACCGCGTTTCTCCTGCTTGGTCTCATCCTCGGAGTTATCCTTCTCTTCATCGGTTGGAAAACTGAGAAGTGGGGAAGACGCTGGCTGCTATTCTTATCGATCCTGTACTTATTGCTCAGCATCCCTTTCGCCGCCTCGCTGCTCGAACGCGGCTTGAGCGTAGGCTACGAACCAATCAGCTCTGCGACAGAGTACGCGGACGTGGATGCGATCGTGATCCTTGGCGGAGGCGGCGCCTCCTTTCGGGCTGGAGAATTGGAAGTGAACACCGTGAGTGATTCGAGTGCGCTGCGGGCGATGGAGGGCGCTCGTTTATATCAAATGCTCGATGACCCGATTGTGATCGTCTCCGGCGGCACCAACCCAAAAGCCGGCTTGCTCACACCCGAGAGCAAACCGATGCGCGATGCCCTGGTGAAGCTGGGTGTCCCCAGTCAAAGAATCCTGCTTGAGTCGGATTCCTTCAACACCCATGACCAGGCACTCAACGTCCCGCCAATACTTGCAGCGGCCGGCATCGAACGTTTTCTCCTCGTCACATCGCCAACACACATGCGTCGGGCATACTTCTCCTTCATAGAGCAAGGCTTGGATCCTATTCCCGCAATCTCCACCCAGCACTCCGAAACGGGCAGCTTCTCATCTAACAGCATTGTGCCTGATCTTGAGGCGCTGGCTGTAAGCCAATCCGCACTGCGAGAATGGATGGGCTTGATCTACTACACGTTGCGGGGCTGGATCTAATGGAAATTTCAGCTCGCTTCTTCCAGTTCACACCTTCAAACAATCTGGAAAACTGCATATAATTGACCTTCCATACCGATACATCCAAGTCCTTGCCATCTGATTGCGAGTTTGACAGATGCCCGATTTTACACCCTGGGAAACACTGAAACGCACGCTTGCGCTCGACCGTTCACCATGGATGCAGGTTTTCGAAGATGACGTCCGTCTTCCAGACGGGCGCATCATCAAGGGCTACCTGCACCTGGAGACTCCCGGATATGTGATGATCGTGCCCGTGAGAGCCGACTCGCAGATAGGACTTGTCCGATCCTACAAGCGCGGCGTTGATGGGGTTGACATCCAACCGCCAGCCGGGATACTCGAGCAGGGGGAGGACCCATTGGATGCCGCGAAGCGCGAGCTCAAGGAGGAGCTTGGCTGCCTGGCGGAAACCTGGTATGAACTCGGAGATGTCGTCCTGAGCGGGAATTACTTCGCAGGGTATGCACACTTCTTTCTGGCCACCGGATGCCGGCAGATTGCCGAGCCAGATTCTGGCGATCTTGAGGAGCAGGAGGTCATCTGGCTCCCGCTAGAAGAAGCCCGCCGCAGTTGGTCTGAAGGTGGTTTTCGCCAGGTCGGCGCAGTGGCGGCGCTCGGGCTGGCTTTCCAGCAGATCGAAAAATTTGGACTCAAGTAAAATCTATGCCATTCAAGGAATAGTCCATTGATAGAACGAGATCTCGAACGAGCCGCGCAGCGCGGCGAACCTTCCTACGTTTGGCGCGCCGGTCAGGAGCGCCGTCTGCGCATGATCCTGGCTGGAGCAGACGGTCGCGAGTCTGGCGTTATCTTAGACAACGGCTGCGGCGTGGGCGAGTACATGACCCGCTTCGCTGAACACACACCCCATATTTATGGCTTGGAATTCGACCCCGATCACGTTTCATCTGCCTCAACACAGGGCCACAAAGTCGTCCAGGGAACCAGCGAGCATCTCCCTTTCAGCGACGAAGCCTTCGATCTCGTCCTCTCCCACGAGGTGCTTGAACACGTAGAAGATGACTGGGCTGCGCTTGAGGAGATCGTCCGTGTGTTGCGTACTCCCAAATCAGAGTCTTCAGGTGGAGGCAGGCTCATTCTCTTTGTCCCTAATCGCTGTTATCCGTTCGAAACCCACGGCATCTATCTCCGCGGCCGGTACCACTTCGGCAATATCCCGTTGGTCAATTATCTCCCTCGTCGATTTCGCGATCGACTCGCCCCGCATGTGCGCGTCTACACACGCGGAGACCTCGAGCGGGTCTTCCACGGATTACCTATCAAGATTATTCACACCACAAGGATCTTTGGAGCTTATGACAACATCATCGCTCGCTGGCCGAGCGCGGGGAAGCTGCTACGCACCCTTCTCCAGGCGCTAGAAGCGACTCCCTTACGGATTTTCGGTTTATCTCACTTCTGGGTCATCGAGAGGATTGGGTAGCGCTCGTTCATCCCCCTGCGCTGCAGGTATCCCTACTGCGGGGAATGCTCCAACTAGTCTAATCATTCGGACATCAGCCCGCCCTTACGTGCCCGACTTCTTGGATATCAACCGGCACACCTTCGATCTCCGGTGGGACAAAATCCTCAGGCGCCAATTGAGCTCGGGGCACTTTGCGGGTAACCATCACGACCAAAACCATCTCGTCAGTCAGTTCCCCTGCGCGCGTGCGCAACCCCACACCCACCCCCATAACGTTGGCTTTATTGAGCAAAGCTTCCTCGTGCTTTTCCTTGACAGCTATTGCCTTTTGGTAGGCCGCAATTGGCTTTGTCTCAAATTCTGATGGGGTTTTCATAGGGTCACATCCAGAAAGTCCAGTACCGATTGGATTGGATTGTGCAGCGTGACTTGATCAGAACCCGCAAATAATAGACCGACTGCCTGCAAGGACTCCCCGGCCACGAGAAGAGAGCCGGAATCACCCGGCTGCGACATAGCAGTGGTCACTATCTGATTCTCAAAACGCGCGCTTCGATCACCGTAGTCGATGGTGACGGTCGCGTCAAGGACCATAATCTGTCCCGTCGTCAACTCCGTCGTCCTGCCGGATTTTCGTACGCGCATACCGAGCATCGCCGGGAGAACGCCGCTTACCGCTCCAATCTCCAAGATCTCATCGAGAATTTCCATGTCGTTAAGCGGCTTGGCAAGGGCGGCGTCGACCTGATTCGTCGCCTGGGGGTCACTCCAGTAAGCTTGCACACGATGCTTGGACCCCAATAATTTCGCCATCGCATTGCCAAATCCAGCATATGTCTCAGCTGTGCGGCAATCGACCGGACCCTGGCTGAAACGGATCGGGTAGAAGCGCTCCAAGGTAGCAAAAGTGTCGTTCTCTTCTCTGCCACTGTCCACCGCTCCCGGCTGCAGAATCGGATCTCCTTGTTGTCCCTGGTTGTTATTGGCCAAAACGTGGTTATTCGAGAGAATCAAGCGTGTATCGGTTTTTCGGTCGCGGACAACCGCTCCTAACGTCCCGGCGGTAATCTTGTAGTGACCCAAACTGACTCCGCCGAGCGCTGGGCGCCAACGGTCTGTACGCTCTTGTTGGGCGCGCAGGAACCCGACCTGGATAACATCCGTGGAAATCCCTTCGATCTCAACTGGAACCAGCTCCGAGGGATCAAGGCCGGCTCGCGGAATCTTCTGGCTCACCATCGCAATGACACAAAGGTCTCCAAGCTGCTTCCCGTCCCGGGTTTTATACCCTGTTCCCACACCAAGCACATTGGGTTTCGCAAGGATGGATTCCTTGTGACGCTCTTTAACTTCAGTTACCTGTCTGCGCTCCCACATGCCCTGCCTCCTCGGCTTGATCAAGATGCATCATATTCCAGTATACGCTGGGAAGTGCACATTCTGTGCCTTTAAATAGTTGGGACGCATTTAAATCGTAGGAGTCGACCCGTATGGAATTCCCGTCATCCTCCATTATCAATCGTTGGGACTGACCCTTGTGTCAGCCCGTTCTCTATCCGTAACCATAACCTGATAGGGGTAGGAAGGACCGGTTGAGTTCCCGGTCCCTCCCCCCTCCGAACCGGACGTGCGGATCTCCCGCATCCGGCTCTCCAGTCGGTGGTTCACCTCTTAGAGGATTGACTGGCGTCATCAAAGGCTGTGACTAAGGAGAACAACCCTTGCTCCGCAAAGCAGGCATTATTTGCCTTCTTTCACCCTTCTTCCAGGGCCGTCAACATGCGCTCCGTCCAGACACTCGGTTCAACCCAGGACCATCGGTCCCGAGTTTCTCCGGCTTGCTTAGCCATTTCTGGCACTCCCGCCGGTCTTTCTTCCGCCTGT
>SOIH01000290.1 GCA_004376895.1 Anaerolineales bacterium
GTGGCGACAAACGCGCAGCTCACGAAAGAGGAAGTCAACAAAGTCGCCCAAATGGCGCACGACGGCATCGCCCGCGCAATTCGCCCAGCGCACACAATGATGGATGGCGACACCCTGTTTGCATTATCAACCGGGGGGAAGAGCATCGATGTGAATATCGTCGGTGCCTATGCGGCGGAAGTTGTAGCAGAGGCGATCGTGCGCGCCGTTCGGGCGGCAGAATCGCTGGGGGGCTTACCTGCAGCGTGCGATGTCATACTAGAGGATTGACACGCATGATCCCCGATGGTATCGTTTTGCGCCTTGGTGGAGGCGGCTGATGTTTCGAAAATCTTCGGAGAAACCAATCGTTGGCGGGCAAGCGCCCGAGCGTGTGGATTCGATTTTAGGTCCAGGTATTACCTGGCAGGGGCAGCTAAGCGGAGCAGGGGGAGTCCGAATCGATGGCGCGTTCGACGGCGAGATAGCGGTGCGGGGGATTGTTGTGATCGGGGAGCAGGGCCGGGTTACTTGTGAGCAGATCCGCGCGAACACCGTTGTCATCTCGGGTTCTCTCAAGGGAAACGTAACAGCGCATCGAGTGGAGATAACCACCACGGGTCGGGTATGGGGCGATGTGGTCACGATCTCATTCTCGACGGAGGAAGGCGCGTTTTTGCGGGGCAAAATCACGATGGAGGAGCAGCTCGATCTTGGGTTCGCTCCTGAGCTGCCCACCGATGAAGAATTAGAGGAAGATGCCGCACAGCAGGAAGGTGCAAAGGCGGAATAAGCACCACGAAAGGATATCGAGATCCATCAGGGCTGTCTAAGATACCTTAGCCAGTCCTTTGTCTTATCCACACATTCTCAACTTCATGATGTTATATGTTTATGAGGTGTTTCTTACGGAGAGGTGGACTGCTGGTAGGTGAACAGCCATGAGCCAGCGAACGGTTCGCCATCGGTGTCCGTACAGGACTCTACTGCAACGCCGGTTTCTAGCCCATCACCTTGACTTAGCTGCAGGGAATAGGTAACGCCTTCTTGCATAGTGAAGTCTGCAAAACCAGGTCCGAGTTCGGGTTTCAATCCGGTGAAGAAGATGTCCTGGCCGGTGTCCCAGACAACAAGCGCTTTAACTCCGGGCACTCCATGACCGGCTGCGTCGAGGACGAGGATCTGGATTTGGGCTTCTTGCAGCGCGGGGTTGCAGATCTTCTCCTTGGTGCTGAGTGAAAACGGAGCGCTCGCAGTCGCGGTGGGGGAGGTTGTGGGGCTGGGGGTGGCTGTAGGTGTGGCCGTCGGGCTTGGAGGGACTGGTGTCGTAGTGGCCGCTCCGCGGGGCGTCGGCGAAGCAATCAACGGCAACGGACGTTCGCCCAGCATAGTTGCAAGCTGTGCGAGGGCGCGTGCTTCGGCCTCGGGTCGTCCGTCGGCTAATCTGTTTTGAGCTAGTCGACCGAGTGTGCTGGCCGGGTCGGTGATTTGGACCCATGCGAGGCGTGCGCGAGCGCGATCTGCGTCTCCGGTTGCGGCATAGGCGGATGCGATCAGTGTTAAATAATCGGATTTAAAATCTTCGCGGAGCGAGTCCGGGGAGGAATCGATGTACTCAACAGGATTGATACCCCAACTGTAATATAACCCACCGACGATACCGAGGAGCAAACCGATTATTAGTGCGAAATTGCCTAATCGATTCATTGTAAGCCTATCTCGGGCGCAGGCGGGATGGAGCGCAAGTCGACGGCGAGCTGGTTCAGCGTCTGAAGATCGATTTGATTGAAGTCGTTTTCAACCCCGAAGTCGATGGCATCGATGGTGTAGTTCAAGGGCGGGTGAGAACCTAACGAGGCGAGTCTATACCTTGCCAATTCCAGATCGCGGTCGACGAGGTAGGCCTCGGCGACCATGAGGACGTAATCCGATCTGAAATCGTCGCGCAATGCCTCTGGAGCGGTGTCGATATACTCCACAGGGCGAATCACCCAGCCAAAGAGCAGGCCGAGGAGCAGGCCGATGAAGATTCCAATTAACAAGCGTGATGTAGTTCCCATACGATGAATGCCCTCTGGCGAGCATTGTGCCATAGAGGCCGAAGGGTTGCAACACAACAAAGGAGACAGCCCCGACAGGACTTCCGAGATCCGGGGCTGCCTATGCTATAATCGCTGATGCCGAAGGTGGGAGTCGAACCCACACTCCCGAAGGAACGCGAGTTTGAGTCGCGCGCGTCTGCCAGTTCCGCCACTCCGGCGCAGGGACAGTATAGTCAAGTGTAAGATGATGGTCAAGATGGCCTCCCGGTAGAAGAACCCGGGGGCTTACTTTATACCTTATGCGCTTAGGAATTATTGGCTTCGAGGCCTCCGGGAAAACCACAGTTTTCAATGCCCTAACAGGAGCACAATTAGAGACGGGTACCATGGCTGGTCGTGGACGGATGGAAGTTCATGCGGCCTCGGTCGACGTCCCTGACGCGCGCCTTGATGCAGTTAGCGAGGTCTTCAACCCCAAAAAAACCACATACGCCAAGGTCACGTACGCTGACATTGGCGGGTTGAATGTTGGTGCGGGTCGTGAAGGACTTCCCGGTCCACTCGTCAACCAAATAGAACAAATGGACGGCTTGCTGTATGTCGTGCGGGCGTTTCAAGACCCGAGTATCCCCTCTGCGCTGGGGGATGTCGATCCTGCTCGAGATGCCGCCGCTCTCGACGTTGAGTTGCTCCTGAGCGACATGATCGCTGTGGAACGACGCTTGGATAAACTGCAGGAAGAACGGCAAAAAGGGGGGCGCGATCGGGCGCAAGTCGAGCGGGAACAAGCCATCTTCAACCGCGCGATGGAGCACCTGAATAAAGAGCAACCACTTCGGCGCATGGATCTCTCCCCTGAGGATCGCGCCGGATTGGCGGGATTTGGATTGCTCACGCTTATCCCGATACTTATTGTTGTTAACTTGGGAGAAGAACAGTCGCTCTCTGATATGGGTGAGATCATGGCGGGAGTATCAGTGCTTGGACTGCAAGGGAAGCTAGAGATGGAGATCGCTCAACTGCCTGTGGATCAGGCAGCTGAATTCCTGGTGGAATATGGCATCGAGGTACCCGGTCGGGAGCGAGTAATCCGTTCCTCGTATGATGCGTTGGGGCTGCATTCTTTCTTCACCGGAAATGAAGATGAGGTTCGAGCGTGGATGCTGCCGCGCGGAGGTACCTGCCTGGACGCCGCTGCGACGGTCCATTCTGATATGGCGCGTGGTTTCA
>SOIH01000119.1 GCA_004376895.1 Anaerolineales bacterium
AGGAGTTGCATATGACAGACTTGGATCCGGGAACCTTAATTACCTTAGTCACGATCATCGTCTCGGGTTTGGGAATCGTGCTTGGAACAGCCATCCCAGCAATTGTCGAGGGACGGGCGGTGCTCAAAGCGTTAGAAGGGATAGCCCGCCAACCTGATGCTGCCGGGGACTTACGCACCACGCTGCTCATCGCGTTGGCGCTGCTGGAGTCGACAGCAATATACTCGCTGCTGGTCATCCTGATCTTGCTCTTCGCCAATCCCGTGATTGACCGATTCTTCTAGAGGTTAGCATATGCTCGAACTGAATGTACCGACGATCGCCTTTGAGATCATTAACTTTCTGATTCTGAGCTTTGTACTCTATCGTTTTCTCTTCCTGCCGGTGATGCGCAATGTGCAAAAACGCGCATCCGAGAAAGAGCAACTGCTCCGTGAATTGGATGAGAATCGTGATGAAGCTGCTCGTCTTCGTGGAGATTTGGAAACGCGCTTAGCGAACATTGAACAGGAAATCACGGAGACTATTGCCCAAGCGCAAGAAAAACTCGAGAACGAACGGAGAGAAGTCTTACAATGGGCTGAAAAAGAGGCCGAACGCCTTCTGACCGAGGCTCAGGCCGAAGCCCAGCAGATACAGCAACGAGCGATGGCTGAGTTCCATGACGAACTACTGGAAGCCATCCTGGAATCCAGCGGTCTGATCATCGGACAGATTGCGCCGCAGGAACTACACGATACACTCGTCCAGAAGCTCAACGATCGTATCTGGGAGTTTGGTCGCGGTGATGAAATTCAGCATGTGGAAGCAATCCGGCGTTCGTTGGGCGAGCGCACCCCCACAGTCTACGCAACCTCCGCCCGGCCACTCTCGCCGGATCAACAGAGGTTGCTGTTACGTACCTTCAGTGCGTTAGCTGATCACGATGTCCATCTGGAAATGAAGACCGACCCCGCCCTGGTGGCCGGGTTGCGCGTGCGCCTGGGGGACTTGATCATGGATAACTCCATCAGCGCCCAGCTAGCCGGATTGCGGGAGGATGTTTCAAACGCGCTGAAGGAACATGTCCCTGGTGAGTAAACGATGGATGGTAAATCAGATATCGCAGCGTTGCTTGAGGTTCTACGCAAGCGAATTGGCCGGATGGAAAAAGTCAGGGTCACAGAAGAGGAGCCAGTGAAACGTATCAGCCAGAGGCTTCTGTCGATTAAAGCTCCCTCACCTCTTAAACCGGATGTATCCCAACTGATCCAGTTGCTGGGTGAAAAATCCAGCCAGATCGTAAGTCGGGTCCACCTTCAGGACGTGGGCACCGTGCAGCATATCGGCAGCGGGGTGGCGACTCTTTCGGGCTTGCCTCTCGTGCGCACCGATGAACTGGTGACTTTTCCCACCGGGGTTCAAGGTTTGGTGATAAACCTGAATCATTATCACCTGGATGTGATCCTGCTTGGCGACGATGCTGGCATCCAGGGAGGCGACCTGGTAACAGCTAATGATGAGCGGATGCGGGTGCCTGTGGGCCCCAAACTCTTGGGCCGAGCGGTCAATCCACTTGGAGAACCGCTCGACAACTTGGGTCCGATTGAGGCAGTTGGTTCGAATTACCTAGAACAAGACGCGCCAAGCATCATTGATCGATCCCCGGTGAACCAGCCCTTACATACCGGACTAAAGATCATAGATGGCTTGTTGCCAATTGGGCGTGGTCAGCGTGAATTGATCCTAGGAGACCGGCAAACGGGAAAAACCTCACTGGCAGTGGATACAATCCTCAACCAACATGATAGTGGTGTGCGCTGTGTCTATGTCGCCATCGGCCAAAAAAAGTCAACCACGCTCTCGGTCATCGAGACACTGCGCAAGGCGGGCGCCATGGAATACACCATTGTGGTGCTATCCGGACCAGACGACCCTCCAGCCCTGCGCTACCTGGCGCCTTTCGCCGGCTGCACGATGGCTGAATATTTTGTCGATATGGGACAGGATGTACTGATCGTCTATGATGATCTAAGTAAACACGCCGATGCATACCGCGAATTGAGTCTCTTGCTCCGCAGGCCGCCAGGCCGCGAAGCCTATCCCGGAGACATATTCTATTTGCATTCCCGCTTATTGGAACGAGCCGCCAAGCTGAGCGAAGCTGCGGGAGGTGGTTCTCTGACGGCATTACCCATCGGTGAGATCCAACGAGGCAACCTCTCCTCCTATATCCCCACTAACCTGATCTCGATATCCGACGGACAGATCGTGCTTGACGCCGATATGTTCAATCTTGGCTTCAAACCGGCAGTGGACATTGGTCGCTCGGTGTCGCGCGTTGGGGGAGCAGCTCAGACGGCAGCTATGCGTAGTGTGGCCGGGAAACTTCGATTGGAACTAGCCCAGTTCGAAGAAGTAGCCCGCTTCGCCCGATTTGGCACCGACCTTGACGAGGCCACCCAACATCAAATCGAGCGCGGTAGCCGGTTACAGAAAGTGCTCACCCAGCCCGTCCACCAACCCCTCTCCCAAGCTTTACAGGTCTTGATCCTTTTCGCGGTCACAGAGGGGTACATGGACGAGATCGGTCTCGAAAACATCGCCGCATTTGAAGACAACCTGATTAGCCATTTTACGACCAATCACCCGCACCTCGTCCACGAGATCAACCGTCACGGGGAGCTTACCGAAGAGGTCCGCCAGGCGTTCACCGATTCATTGGAAGATGTTCGTAACGCATGGTTCGAAAGGACAGATAGGGCATGAAGAAAATGGTGATGGCTGTGGTACCTCGGGATGAGGCAGAGAACGTTTTAAGTGCCCTGGTCGATATTGGACACACGGCGACCTTCACTGAAAGCCGGGGGGGAATGTTGCGTCAATCGCAAATGACGCTCTATATCGCCGTCGAAGCGGATGATCTGGAGAAAGTCCTGGGAATTGTACGTAAACATTGCCGGGTTGAGGTCACGGTGGAATCGGAGGAAAATGCAGAACCGGTAACCACTGACATTGGTTTCGCAGTTGTCTTCGTCTGGAACCTTGATCGTTTCGAGAAATATTAACCGCAAATGGCTGAAGATTTTGAACGCGCCCAGAAGCGCCTGGCTAATATCAGAGCCGTCGATCCCTTGCTAGGAGCGCTGCGCACAATCTCGCTGGGAAGCTGGAAGGCGGGGCTGAAGCGGAAGGTGGCTGTAACCCGCTACCGGGAACACCTAATGAGCCTGTTACCATCCCTGTTGCCTTATCTCCA
>SOIH01000192.1 GCA_004376895.1 Anaerolineales bacterium
AGAAGCCCCCAGGATGACATCAGCTTTAGAATCAGAAGAGGAACCACTTCTTGGGAAACAAGTCAGCTTGTGGGCCCGTTTACGACGTAGTCCTGGTGCGATGATCGGTCTGGGGTTGATATTGTTGTTGCTGCTTGTGGCTCTGATGGCTGATCACATCGCGTCTCAAGGGATTGATGAGCAAGACCTGCGCAAAGGTCTCTTCCCGCCAAGCACGGAATTCCCGTTGGGCACCGATGAGTTCGGTCGCGACATGCTCAGTCGCATTATTCATGGGTCACGCATTTCACTACAAGTTGGTATTATCGCCACAGTTATCTCGGCGGTGATCGGGATCTTCCTGGGCGCGATCGCAGGTTATTTTGGCGGCAGGCTTGATTATTTGATCCAGGGTGCGGTGGATATCAGTTGGGCTTTCCCCACCGTTCTAGTGGCACTATTTCTCATCGCCATATTGGGCCCTGGTTTGGTCAATGTCATGATCGCCGTAGGGCTGAGCTATTGGGGGGGATTCACACGGGTGGTACGTGGTCAGGTGCTCTCCCTTCGCGAGTGGGAATTCATCACCGCGGCTAGGTCGATCGGCGCCAATGACATACGGATCATGTTCCGTCACATCATGCCCAATATCTTGGCTCCGATTATCGTCATGGCTACCTTGATGATGGCTGACACTATCCTGATCGAAGCAACCTTAAGCTTTTTGGGCATGGGCGCCCAGCCCCCGATACCCAGTTGGGGCTCCATCCTCTCCAGCGGTCGATCTTACTTGAGGCTGGCTCCCTGGGTGACATTCTTTCCAGGGTTTGCAATTATGCTGACCGTGTTGGGTTTCAATATGCTGGGAGACGGTTTGCGTGATGCTCTCGATCCGCGCCTCAGGTCCCGCTGATTCGGAAGGCATCACCAATTCAGTAACCTGTGACTGATTCAAAATCGGTGAACCAAAGAGCAACTGGCAGGTACATTTGCCACCTGCTCTAGTTTTTTTAGGACTGTAGCATGCCGGGTGAATATCCCGGTGCGATCCATCTTTTAGACGAAAGAGAAGGATGTAAACGATCTGTTTCGTTTGGCGACACTTCATCACCTTGTGTAAAATTCCAACAGATCTATTAAACGCATCAGGAGGGTAGCCGGTTCTACCGAGTGTTCTTCTTCGGGGTCTGCTACTATACTCTTTACAGCTTGGATTCAATAACTCGTTGCACCAGGATGACGGTTGTGGAACACTTGTTTTGGAGTTTTGAAGCAACGTTTTTTTCTTGATCATTCGTTGCGTGTAACCCTTGCTACACATTTTAAACGATCATCCTGCTTGAGAAATCATCCCTCCTAGGTTGATTTTGACACGGCATGAATATATCCGGAGGTTTGGATGAAGATCCACCCAGCAGAAGAACTAGGCTTTTCAGAGGAACGATTATCACGCATAGGCGTGAAGATGCAGAAGTATGTTGACGAGCGAAAAATCGCCGGCAGCATCAATCTGGTGGCACGACGTGGCCAAGTTGCTTATCTTGAGAAATTTGGTTATCAGGATGTTGAAAGCAAGATACCGATGGCGCTTGACACGATCTTCCGGATGTACTCGATGACCAAGCCGGTGACCTCGCTTGCTTTCATGATGCTGTATGAGCAGGGTGAGTTTCAGCTAACCGATCCGCTTTCCAAATTCATCCCCAACTTTGCCGATCCAAGGGTGATCGCTCCGGATGGTGGGCTGGTTCCAGCCAAACGGGAGATCACCTTGCACCATTTACTCAACCACACCGCAGGCTTCGCGTACGGCGATGAAGAAGATCTCGTCATCGATATGTTGTATCGCGCTGCTGATGTCGAAAATTACGAGAGAAGCCTTGATGAATTTGTCGCTGTTCTGGCGGGATTACCCCTCATGTACCATCCTGGGGATAGATACCACTACAGCCTGGCAACGGATGTTCTTGGCCGGGTGATCGAAATCGTCAGTGATATGCCTCTAGATGCGTATTTCGACAAATTCATTTTCAAACCGTTAGGCCTGGAGGACACTAGTTTCTGGGTCCCTAAAGAAAACCATGCGCGCTTTGCCACTCTTTATGGCATAAAAAATGAGGATAAGTTTGCCGTGTTAGATAAACCCGATGGGGAATACGGCAAACCGGTCAAAATGTTCTCTGGGGGGCATGGGCTGGTTTCGACGACATTGGAGTATTTCAAGATCGCCCAATTATTTGCCAACGGCGGCGATTTGGATGGCGTACGTTTGCTTGGTCCGAAGACGGTCGATTTGATGAGGATGAATCACCTAGCCCCGGGCCTGTTGCCTATGACGTTTCTTGGCGAATCCTGGCTTGGATATGGTTTTGGACTGGGTTTCGGTGTGATTATTGATCCTGCTCTTGCCGAGCCGCGTGGATCCTTGGGCAGTTATGGGTGGGGCGGATATGCCAATACCCACTTCTGGATCGATCCTGTTGAGGATATTATCGGGTTGCTCATGATGCAGTACCTTCCTAGCAGGACTTACCCGGTGACGGACGATTTCCATACACTCGTCTATCAGGCACTTATTGAATAAATCCTTCAGCACGCCGAGCAAAGACCCCGAAAACAGGTTGGTTGCAACCACGGAGATGATTGTTCTTCAGTTTTTGCTTGGCTGAAAGTAGTCGCCAGCCATGCGGGTCAAAAATACTTGATGCTTCGCTAGAATGGCAAGCCCTCTCTGCCGATCAAATCGAATTCTGGGCCTCTATCACACCTTGGTCTTGTAACTGTTCGATTTCACGATCTCCGTATCCCAGCAAATCCTTGAGAATTGTTTGGGTATGTTCTCCCAGCTGTGGTGCTGGTTCAGCAGGGATCTCGGGGGCCGATGAGAGGTGAAGAGGACTGCGGGCATACTTACGTGGCCCAGCAACCGGATCATCCACCGTCACTAACGTGTTGCGTGCAGCGAAATGGGGGTCATCGAAAACATCCTCGGCGGTGTAGACGGGGCCAGAGGGTACTCCCTGCTCTTCCAAAAGTGCTACTGCCTGGGTGCGGGTTTTATCAGCGAGCCAGTCCACGATTATCTTCCGGATAAAATCAGCGTTGGTTGCTCGAGCCGTTCCATTTTCTGTACGGGGATCGTCCTTCAAATCTACGCGCTCAATTGCCTGACACAATCGTCCCCATTGGATATCATCGGGAATATTCAGGGCCAGATAGCCATCTTGGCATTCAAATGCACCCCGTGGGTAGAGATGCTTCATCCTACCTCGGGAGGGTGATTCGCCTGTGAATGAGTAGAGCGTCACCATGCGCTCGTTAAGAGCCAGCATATTGTCCAGCATAGCGCTATCCACAAACTGACCTTCTCCGGTTTGTGCGCGCATAAAGAGGGCCAGCATTACTCCATAGGCGGTGACCATCCCAGTATAAACATCGGCCATGCCATAGATAGTCCATGAAGGGGGTTTGTCAGCGAACCCGACCAGGTTCATCACGCCACTCATTGCCTCAGCCACAATGTCAAAGGCAGGGCGTTGAGCGTATGAGCTGGTGTACCCATCTAAGCGCCCAAACCCTGAGATCGCCGCATAAATCAGACGTGGATTAATCCCTTTGAGATGGTTATATCCGAGCTGTAATTTATCCATAGCACCCGGACGGAGATTCTCAACCACCACATCAGACTCTTTTACCAGATCTCGTAAGATTTTTTTACCCGCTTCTGCCCGCAAGTTGAGCGCCAAACTCTTCTTGTTGCGGTTGTAACCGATGAAGCCACCTGCCACGCGCTGGTCCTGCTCATCGGTTATGAAGGGAGGAATGGATCTGCGGGGGTCACCCCGACCTGGACGCTCGATTTTGATGACTTCAGCCCCCGCATCAGCCAGGAGCATTGTGCAATAGGGTGCACTCATATACTGCTCTAAGCCAATGACGCGAATACCTGTGAGTGGACGTAAAATCATCTTCTACCTCTCCTCTGAGTCAAACCATTCAACGATGGTAGTGACACCCATACCTACTCCCACGCATAAAGTAGCCAATCCATAATACGGGTGGTCTTCCTGGGGGGCACGCCTCTTCATCTCATGTAAAAGAGTAGAGAGAATGCGAGCGCCAGAGCACCCAGTGGGATGACCGAGGGATATGGCGCCACCATTTACGTTGGTGATTTCATGACGCAAACCCAACTTGCGCATCACCCCGATAGCCTGGGCAGCGAAGGCTTCGTTCAATTCGATGAGACCGATCTCATCTATACCAAGCCCGCACCGCTTGAGTAGTTTTTGAGTTGCTGAAACTGGGCCGTAGCCCATCAAACCAGGATCCACACCTGCTACAGCTGAGCCCACCCAGCGTGCCATGGGCTTCAACCCTAGTTCTTTAGCTTTATCAGCGCTCATTAACAGTAAAGCAGCTGCGCCATCATTGATACCACTGGAGTTGCCTGCAGTTACTGTACCCCCTTCGCGAAAAATGGGCCTCAGCCGGGCAAGTTGCTCCTCACTGGTGTCAAGTACATATTCACCATCCACGATCTTATAGCGGGGATGTTCATCAGTGTCCACTGTCTTGGGTGGACCTTTTCGTTGCGGGACTTCGATAGGCACGATTTCGTCGTTGAACTTACCTACGTTTATTGCAGCTACAGCTCGTTGGTGACTTTCGAAGGCAAAGGCGTCTTGTTCTTCGCGAGTGATCTGCAGATCATCGGCGATGTTCTCAGCAGTTTGACCCAAGCTGATGATGGGATACATAGAATCAAGACTGGGATTGTGGTAACGCCAACCAACGGTCGTATCCCAGATCTTTGGGTGCCCCACGGGTTGTGGTCGTTCCGGTTTGGGCATCGACCAGGGAGCTCTACTCATACTCTCCACCCCGGCCCCGATGAATACGTCAGCCTCTCCGGCGATAATAGATTTTGCAGCTTGATTGACCGCTTCTAAACCCGATGAGCAATTTCGATTGACTGTAACCCCGCTCACCTCGACAGGGAAACCGGCTAGAAGAGCAGCCATCCGAGCTACATCCCGGTTGTCTTCACCAGCCTGGTTCCCGCACCCCGCATACACATCTTCAATCAGGGCCGGGTCTATTCCAACCCGATCTGCCAGCGCTTTGAGAACAGCAGCCAGCAAATCGTCAGGTCGTACACTCGACAGCCCACCGTTGTGCTTGCCAACAGGTGACCTTACTGCGTCAATAATAACGACTTCATTTCGTTGCATGGTATAGTAACTCCTCTTGAGAGTGAAAGCCATATTTCTGGATGCCCAGCTTGTCGATCACTGTAGAAAACCGCGGTCATTCAGCAATTTCACTAATTCGAAAAGGACTTCATCCCGACGCTGAATGACCTTTTCAACCCGGCCGGGAGGCCAGTCGTAAAATCCTTTGCCGGCCTTGGCTCCCAGCTCCCCTTTCTCGACCTTCTCACGGATTAACAAAAGTGGCTCAGTAGACCGGTCTAGCTCTGGAAGCAGATATTTTTGAATCGCCTGTGTAAGATCCAGGCCACCCAGGTCGACTGTCTCCAACGGACCCATTACGGGCAACCGTAAGCCGAAGCTCAGCTTGGCAATGAGATCAACATCCTCTGGGCTGGCGATGCCTTGAGCTACGATGGCAATTGCTTCCCGGCGCAAAGCATGTTGCAGGCGATTGCCGACGAAACCAGGAACGTCATTGTTTACCATCGCTGGATATTTTCCAACAGTTTCAAGTAGCTGAAAGGTTGTTTCGACAACCTCAGGAGATGTGGCATCCCCGGGCATCACTTCCACGACCGGGATTATATAAGGTGGATTCCAGTAATGGGTGACCAGGAAACGCTCGGGTTGATCAAGCGCGACTGCCATGTCGCGGACACAGTAACTAGACGTGGTGCTGGTGATGATGGTGTGGGCCGGACAGTTCCGCTCTAGTTCGCGGAGCAGCTTAAGTTTAACGTCAAGATCCTCAACAACCGCTTCGATGACGAAATCTGCTTGAGATGTGGCTTTGGTCAAGTCAGCCGTGAGAGTGATCCGGGCTGGAACCAGGGCAGCTTCATCTTCGCTGATTGAGTTGTACTTAACACACGTCTCTAGATTTTCCCGGATTCGCGGTATTGCCTCTCGCAAAATTTCCGGGGAAACATCGTTCAGAGCGACCTGTAAGCCTGCTGAGGCGAACACCTGAGCAATTCCATGCCCCATTGTGCCGGCACCTACGACCGTGACATTATTGATTTCCATTTGATTCTCTTCCTTGAAAATCCACATCTCCGGGTATTGCCCCCATGCTTCGGTGATACGTTCTCGCAACTTCGATTATATGTGAACCGGTGGCATCGCCGGATGCAATCTCCGCGAAGGTGATCAGGTGTGGAGGATGGCTGGGGTGGCGAGAGCAGCAGTGCTCTGGGGAGGAGAGGGATCCGTCTCTTGCAGGATTCTGGTTCATACGGACCCCTTATCCGGAGGAATCAAGAGGATGTGCCCGGGATTGGGGATAAGCTCAGACCGGGAAAACCAGGGTTCATTCATCGGGACCCGCCCTTGTCAATTTCTTGGCTACGGTCAAGGGCTATAATTGGTGGATATGATTCACAAACGACCAATAGCGCGATCAGATTTGTCAATCAATTAGAAATTCTCAGGTACTCTCTACCACATACTTAGTTCAAAAACGCTTCGTCATTGTCAGCCCTTTCGACGATACGGCGTAGCTCTTTGCTCACACTTTCATCGATAGGCGTCGGCTGATGGTTATCGAGGATCCACCTTATGGCTTCACGGGCGACCCCAACCGGATCGCGCCATTTGCGGTCCTCATCCTTTCCATCTTCATAAAGGATCGATTCCCCTCTCCACATCGTGCGGTAGGCTTTTGCAGTTTCCCTATGGCTAATGTAAGAGCCATGCTGACCAATTTCCTTGATCATATCGTAGGAAAGCGTTTGCGGATTGACCTCAATCCCATCCGTGAGGACGTCAATCACTTGCACGATCTCTCGGTCAAAAAGAATGCGGGGGTGGTCGAGCAGGCTGACGGCTTCGTACATCCCGCTGGGACCGAAAGACATGTCGGCGCCAGCCATAACGGCCAGGAATTGTGAATGGAGATTTTCATAGCCTGTTTGCCAGTTGCCCAGTTCGAACTGGCTCCCCCCAAAGGAATGGCAGGCGTTCACCGGGATTCCATTGGAATGTGACATCTGCACTCCCCCGACATTAGTGATTTGTGCGACGCCCGACCCCATGAAATAGTTTCCTGTTCTTGGGTCGATAATCCCAGGGTTTACGGAAATGTAGTTTCCGACGCCCGGGTTGATGATTTGGGTGAGCATTATCCCGCTCAGGGTTTCAGCCATGGCGAGGGTGAGGGCACCAGCGGGGTACGGAGGAGCGGTGAGGCCCAGCGTAGGCATCGACATAAACCCAATAGGAATGCCGTATTCAGCGAAAAGCATGGCGGCTTCAATACCGCCCTTATCCTGCGCCAATGGCGCTATGCAGCAGAGTAAAAGGGAGAAGATTGGTCGTTCACGCAAGTTTTCTTCGCTACCGGCGACGGCGATCGCCATCTCTACCGCGTAGCGGGCAGAGATTTCATCCATAACCGACTCGGATTCGACATGTTTCTCGGTGTTGTTAAAGCAGGCCTCCAAGCCGTGGAGTGGGGAAGTCCTGCCCTTGTCGCTGGCGCTGACAGATGGCCAGACCAATGAAATGATGGGTAAATAGTCTGCAATCCGCGCATGATTGGCTATGTCTTGCTTTTCAGACAAACGCCGCTCGCCGGTTTCAAAATCGACAATTTTTGGAGCTTCACCGCTGCAATAGAAATGGGTGCCTTTTTCGCTGCCCAGATGGACATCTAGCTCTGGCCTTAGGCCAGCCAGCGTGTACTGGCGCGGAGAGGTTTTAATGTATTTGTCGAGCAAGTCAGCGGGGATTTTGACCAATTGAGCTTCGAGATCGACTTGCGCTCCCGCCTCCGCAAAGATCTTGAGTGCTTTTTCGGAAGGAAAAGTTACCCCCACTTCTTCGAGCACGGTGCGTGTGTTTTGGTTGATCTGATTGATTTCCTGGTCATCCAAGATGCTGATCTTTAATTTTGATTTTACCGGATGGATGCTGGCTTTACGTTCTTCAAGCTTGATCATCTCTGAATTCTCCGTTGTTGCATCATGCTCGTCGGCTGTATTTCGTCTTTCAGGCTAAAGGCCCATTAATTTCTTAGCGATGTCTACCGCTGAAATTGCGTCCTCACCATAAGCGTCGGCGCCGATCTGATCAGCCCATGACTGATTAACTGGTGCGCCCCCAACCATCACTTTTACTTTTTCGCGCAGGCCAGCATCTTCGAGCGCTTCAACGATCTGTTCCTGAACAACCATCGTGGTGGTGAGCAGCGCTGAGGCACCCACAATGTCGGCATCCGCCTCGATCGTGGCATTTAAAAAATCAGCAGGAGATTTATCAATCCCGATATCGATAACCTGGAAACCGTTGGCGCTGAGGAGCGTGGCAACCAAGGTCTTCCCAATTTCATGTAGATCGCCCTTAACCGTCCCGATAACAACTTTGCCTAACACCTCACGCTCCTGATTGCCTGACAAAGCCGGTTCAAGCACTTCCATCGCTGCTTTCATGGCATCGCCGCCGATGATAAGATCGGGCAGGTAATACTCACCGCTGGAGAACAAATCTCCGACGCGATTCATACCCTCGGTGAGGCCATTGTTGATGCAGGCCATCGGGTCCAAACCGGCAGCAAGTGCAGCTTTTGCGGTCTCGATGGCGATCTCGCCCTCACCATCGATTACGGCTTGGGCCAGTTTGTCATAAAATTCTTGCTCGGTCATGTTAATTGCCTCCTGAAGGTTGAACGGCATGTGTGATAATAGCAATCCAGATGCAGCTTCGTGCAGTCAAGTAGACTGTGGCTGGTCATGATTTAGCTTTTGAACTCTTCCAGGGTTTCCCAATCCAAATCCACAAGTTGCTCACCACTTGGTGGGAGAACCTCATCCCAGCGATAAGACATCTTGTGCATTTTAAGGATCATGAATGTTTCGGAGGATTCGATGTGTTCTAATTTCCCAAGTTTGTTCTCAAGGAAATCCACGAGATGCTCTTTATCTTTGCAGTAAATGGCTACAAACAGGTTGTAACTACCCGAGGCCATGAACATATAGCTGACCTCTGGGAATTTGCCGATTTCTTGCGCGACCTTATCAGTCTCCCCTGCCTTGACGACCAGGCCGATCATGGCCGGCGCTTCTAGGTTGAGATAGCGTGGATCGGCAATCCCGACGATCTGCAGCATCTTGCTTTCCAGAAGGCGTTTTACACGGCTTCGGACGGTCGCCTCTGAGATGTCCAGCTCATGGGCGATATCGGTATAAGCCATGCGGCCGTTGTACTGCAGATAGGAGATTATTGCGCGGTCAGTTGCGTCAGCGGTTTTAATTTGAAACCCCTTCGATTATTAACTAGCCCAATCTAAGGTTATACGAATATCGTGGAAATGTCAAACAGAGAAACGTATATCGTAAATAATCGCACGATATATACGATATTCGTGAGTGGGCGACGTCTCAATAAGTCGTGGAAAAGCATGTTAGAACAATCGTCATCGTGTGTATCCTTGCGCAATCTTACAAATCACAAAAGGAGCACAACGATGACCAAACAACACTGGGTTGACTGCTAGGACAGGCTTTCCGTGCCGACGTTGGTCAACTGGGCACCCTGGCCGTCCCCCCTGGACGGACAGTTCCAGGGAAGCCTTCTCCGTCGGCTTCGTAGCCCGTGCAGTCTCAGGAAAGTGCAGCTCAGTGCCCGGTAATTCTCCGGGAGAATGAAGCGTCGTTCAGCGGATCGGATCTCCCGCTCCAATTCCATGGTGTCCCTGGTTGTAGCAGAAGGCTAATGGCATGCCGACGGATTACACTCGACACCAACCGTGCATCGACACAGGAACAGGATAATGGAGAATGCGTATCTGTATGGGGTGGGGAGTGTGAGGTAGCTAAGTGACGCTGCATCAACGCTGACTCCTACGCGGAGCTACAAGCCCTGTGGGGAAATCATGAACTCGGTTTAATCAGTGTTTGTTCATAATCTGGCATTGCTGCTTATTGCCTGATATTGACTAGTATTGAATAATCAATTTTCGGGATTGCCAGACTCTCATCCGCGTGTTAAATCCATGAAAATCATTCAAATAATAAAACGACCCAGAGTCATCAAGTACAACTTGTCCTCTGGGTCGCGAGCGGTCGTCTGATTGAGAGGCGACGGCGGGATTCGAACCCGCGCATAAGGGTTTTGCAG
>SOIH01000205.1 GCA_004376895.1 Anaerolineales bacterium
GCTCCTCCCCGCCCCAAGGAACGGGGTTTCCGCCGCTAAATACTTTTTACATGAATGTTTGCGTAACCAGGTCGGTTTCATACGAGCCGTCTGAGACCTCAACGGTGTAACCCTCGGGGTATTGGTAATTGGGTACGAATATCTCCGTTGGAGCCTCGATCGCGGGGTCATGATGGAACTCAAAGAAGAATGTCTTCTTCTTGATATCGAATGCCATGCGCAGCGGCTCTCCGGCAACTGCCCTGGGGTAGGGGCGAACAACCGCCGCCAGCGCTCGACCCCCTGAGTGAATATCCGTCGGGTCCGTTTGCTGATCGCGGCTGAAAATGGACAAATCCTCATCGTTCCACTGATCCCCGCGCGCGTTCGTGTTGTCGGCGGTGTAATTCCAGAGAGTGTAGCTGAGCAAATTATCCTCTATCGCCCGCATGCTGCGATCCATCGCTCGAATCTGATCCCGGTAATCGCCGGTGCGGTAGGCACGCCTTCCCTTGAGGTCGAAGGGGATGCCGAACTCGCCGATGAGTGTCGGTACGCCTCCGAACGACTCTTTAGATGTTTGTTTGAAACTTGCCACTTGATCGGCAAAGGACCGGCGAATCCGCTTCGAGCCGAAGATCACTTTTCCTGTGCGAAAATCGACAGCCAGGGTGGAACGAAAGCTCTTCATAAAGAGCACAAACCCGTCGTACCAGTGAGGTGCGAAGACGATATTTGGGGCGTCTTGCGCTCCCCATTTCATTGAAACGTGTCTCGGCTCGTTCTCAATGAAGATGATCGCATCGGGTGAGACAGACCTGATCGCCTTTGCATAGCGATTGGCGAAAGGCCGGTAGTAATCATCGGAAAAGTCAATCCTTCGACCGCGAACTTTTGTGAAATGGTGCGGGCGCAGGATTGTAGGTTGACCATTCGCGTCCAAATCCCAGACTCCATTACAACGCCACACACACTCGCGGTCCGGCAGCCAGGCGTTGACACCGGATGAGTTAACCAGTTGTGTATCAACTTTGCGCTCGCCAGTGATCCCTAATTTCCAAGTACCAACGTTCTGGGCGATCCCGGACCCAAGGAGCATCGACTGGAACGGGCTGGGACTCGAGCCGAGCTTAACTATTCCGCCAGGAGCGTTCAAGTCCTCGATGCCTATATAGCCGGGTAGCGGCTCGTTCATCGTGTCATACCCGATCACGTTGGTTAGTCCGCTCAACTTTTTCGCAACCTGCACCATGGCCTCGATGTAATGGTGTTGTAGATAGTCTTGGACCGGCACACCTTCCACTTTGGTCTCAGGGGCGAAATCGTTCCCCCCGAAGAAAAGCGAGAACATCGTCGCCGCGGCCAGTTTGCCACTATTGGTCGGCCAGATCATGCGTGGAAATGGATCGCCGTGGGTCTGGTGCACAATCGCTGCCCCAGTTTCCTTGAATTTTGTGATGTCAAACCCAACAACCTCGAAAGTCCAGCCAGGCGCACCGTCGCCACCGGAGAACCGGCTCCAGACATCCTGGTGCGGATCGATGAATAGGGTGATTCCGTGCTCAGCTGCTTTCTCAACGATAGCTCGGATGTATTCCAGATATGCCTCGTCATACATCCCAGGACCTGCATGCTCGATTGCCTCCCAGGTAACCAGTAGACGCAAGAAGTTGAATCCCCACGCGCGTAAGCGAGTGAAATGTTCATCGGCTTCTTCAAGGGGAAAGGGGCGACCGACGAAAGAGACGTCTCGATGGTTGAAGAAACGATCGCCATTATGTGTCGCGCCGTCAGGGCTGAAGGGAACTTTTGAGCTGCCGCCCAGATTGACCCCACGCAGCATCAGTGTACGTCCGCGCTCATCCTTGAACCATGGTCCGTCGATACGGAGAGCAGTCATCGTTCACCTTTCTCGATCGATATATGCTTGCAGTGCTCGTCTGATCGTGCTTAGTTTACAGCAATCTGGTTATTGCGTTCGGTGTATCTGTGCTTTGAGGATTTGCTCATCAATGATAGTGTTGAGTTGAGGCGAATACCGAGGTGAGTATGATAAGGAATGATGATTCTGGGAGGAGAACCTCAAGCAGCCCTTTTCCTCATTTTCAACCAATAGGTGTACTTGAGTAACATGAAAGGAGTTTCCCATGTCAGAAAAAGAGAATATTTCAGGAGAGGAAGAAAACCAGGGGATGACGGTAAGCGACACGGATGATTCGTTTGACAAGGGCGCTGAGCGTAGGAGTGGGAGTGATCGGCGATCCGGCAAAGATAGGAGAATTTCGGACGAAGGCTTCGATAAGGAAAAGGATAATAGAAGCGGCAAAGAAAGAAGGTCCGGTAAGGATAGAAGAAGAAAAACCTGATCAGTACCTTCATCGTATGGAGAGCGATGCCCGAAACCAACCCGGAAGCGCAACCGTGATCAGCGCCAACGGGCTCATGGTCTTTGTCTATATGAAGTTGAACACCACCTTGGGCGCATAAAAAAAATGGTTGATGAATCTCGAAGGAGTACGCCAATGCATGCCGTAGTTTCAGATGTTGTCCTGAGCCTAAAAGGATTACAGAAATCCTATGGAAATCTGGTTGCGGTAAAGGACCTATCCTTAGATGTCTACCGCGGCGAGGTGTTTGGTTTTTTGGGACCCAATGGAGCAGGAAAAACCACAACCATCAAAATGATATGCGGCTTGCTGAAAAGTGATGCCGGCGAAATCCTCATCAACAACCACTCACTGAGCGATCATTATCGGCAATGTAAACGAACGATAGGCCTTTGTCCTGAGGACTTGGTCATCTGGGAATCGTTGACCTGTCTCGAACAGTTGGAGTTTATAGGTCAGCAATACGACCTCAGCAGGGATGCCGCCAAAAAGAAAGCCCTGGAATTACTGGATATTTTGGGACTGATCGATAAGCGCAACACATTGGCCAAGGAACTTTCAAGCGGGATGAAACGCCGCTTGAACATCGCCCTTGCCCTTGTCCATGACCCGGAGATATTGATCCTCGACGAACCTCAAGCCGGGCTCGACCCGCAGAGCAGGATACTGGTCAGGGAGTATATTCGTTCACTGTCAAAAAGAATTACGGTGATATTAACCACCCACGATATGGACGAGGTGGATAAATTAGCAGATCGGGTGGGGATTATTGACAACGGTCAGATGTTGGTGCTCGATACCCCTGAAGGGCTCAAGAGCCGAATCGGGGC
>SOIH01000133.1 GCA_004376895.1 Anaerolineales bacterium
TACGCTCCAAAGGGTGGTACGGCTTGGATTCTGTGAAGCCCCAAACGCCAAAGAATCTCGCCGTATCCCTGGTCCTCGAGGCGAGTGAGGTCTTAGAGCTCTTCCAATGGTCCGACGAACTGGATGGCCAGGATGAGCTCGCCTCAGAGTTGGCGGATGTTATGCTCTATCTCATCCAATTAGCGAGTGTGAGCCAGATCGATCTCGAAGCGGCGGTGCTTTCGAAGCTGGATGAGAATAACAACCGCACATGGTAATCCGATTGGTTTATTGAGAGTAGTCGAATGGATATTCATCATTCGATTATTAGGTTTTCACCGGGGATAATCCTTTTTGCGGATATTCGATAATGATGATTTCCAGCCAGACCATCTCACCAGATAAGCATGCGTGGAACTGGCCCTTCAGCCTGGCCAATCTCACTGCAGGCTGCCGGCGTCATTTCGAGGATACTTCAATCCATATCGAACGGGTTGAGCCATACCCGCTTCCCGATCGCCGGCCATCCATCGGCCGCATCCGAGGCATAAAAGTCCATTTCCGTGCCTCTGCAGGAGAGGGGGAATGCATTCTCGTGGTGAAGGAGACGCATGGTACGACACGAGCCGGTCTGGCGGGAGCCGGACGCCGGGAAGTGGGCGTTTACCAGTCGCTATCCGACCATCTGCCTTTATCAACACCCTCGATGATCACAGGTTCCCCCAGCGGGGATTGGCTTATCCTAGAACTTCTCCCCCCGGCTTCCGATCCAGAGCAGTGGAGCAAAGAGGAGTATCTTCAAGCGCTCGATGCGATGGCCGTACTTCATGACCAATTTTGGGGACTTGGGGAGGACCTGTATGCTTTCCCGTGGTTGAGCAGGGCGTTGGAGGGTGATTTTGAGGTCCACGTAACAGCAGCGGCTCAAGCGCTCGAGCGCATTATGGAAATCAAGCGCCCAATTTTGATTGCCAATAAACCCCACCGAATTGAGTTATTTACGCAGCTCATCGAGAAAGCGGATCGAGTGATCGCGCCGTTGATCAACCAGCCCAGCACACTGCTGCATGGCGATTATTGGCCAGGCAACATCGCTGCTGCAAGTAATCGTAAACAGATTGTCTATGATTGGCAGTTGGCTGGAGTGGGACCGGGAGTGCTAGATTTGGTCGTATTTATCAATAAGAGCGCCTGGTGGTTTGATGATCTACCCCTGAGCCAAGATGAGATGGTTGAGCGTTATCGAGACAACATGCTGAGTCGAGCAGGAATTCAATGGGAGAAGGAGACTTGGTCCGAGATCTGGGATCACGCTTTGATGTGGCGGTTTCTCCAGGATTGGATCGACTTGCTGGCGGTAACTCCGGAACCACTCCTGCTAACAAGAGCAAAGCAGCTTGAATCCGTCTGGCTTAAACCTGTTGAACGTGCGATTGAGAGGCGGCTTAACTGAGAGGGTGGAATACCTCACATGGTCTTCCATATCAGTGTTTCTCCTATAAAAAATTATAAATGGATCAAGGCTGATAACCCTAGAGAGGATCTGATCTTATAAACCTGATATGCCTGCGGTAAACCCCGGAAACCTGAGCCGAAGAATCGAAAGCGTCCTTATGCTCCTGGGAGAGCCAAGGCGGTTCGCGCGCGCCTGCTATGAGCTGCTTGAGTTCTACGCCGACCGCACAAAACGCAGAAATACCGCAACGGGACACGTAGAAACAGCGCGTGTTCTCCGGGTTTCTCGCCCGGTTTTGAGGACGCTCTGTAACGAAATTCAGCATTTCACCCATGAGGAGGAAGCGGACTGGTTGGAGGCGGCTGAGCTAATGTGGAACACAGGTGTGCGCGAAGGGCGCTTTGTGGCTGCGTGCTTGTTGAATAAAGCCGCGCAAGAGAATGCGCCCATCTGTGCTGAAGCGTGGGCGGAAACCTGCGAGGATGTCGTCGCATTGGAACGGCTTGCCTCGGATGGTTTATCGGTATGGCGCGAACAGGATCCTGATGTTTTTCTTCAAGTACTTACGAGATGGATTGATGACCACCGCCTTCAAGTGCGCCATCTCGCGCTTCTTCTGATCGCGAACGCATCCCGGGACTCGACATTTGATAAATATCTCCCCGAGACCTTCCGAATCCTTCACGGAATAAGCGCGAAGGTTCGAGGTGGGAGCGTTCAATCCCTCTATGGGTTGGTCCGTCAGTTGGCAAAACGGTCCCCCGCAGAGACGACGAAATTCCTCTTGGACGAAATTAAAGCAGGGCATCCAGGCGTCAAGCGTCTTATCCGGAACACGATTGAATCCCTGCCGGATAACTATCGTGAGGCATTCAACCGCACTCTTTGAAACGAGGGAGACCGGTTCTGGTATAATTCGCCCATCGTATGACTGGACTGGCTTGAGGTTTAGTGTGAAAAACCATAGAACTTTGGGCTAAGTGACCTGCGGAGGAGCAGATGTCATGGCATTAACAAAAGAAGACAAAAACCAGCTTATCAACGAGTACCACCGGCATGAAAATGATACGGGTTCGCCGGAAGTCCAAGTCGCGATCTTATCTCGCCGAATTGAACAACTCACGGACCATCTTCGCCTTCATAAACATGATGAATCATCACGACGAGGTCTATTGAAACTCGTTGGAACGCGAAGGAAACTGCTAAATTATTTGAAACGGAAGGATGCAGCTTCCTATCTGGCGATTACAGATAGCTTAAGTATCCGCCGGAAATAATGTCGAGAGCAGACGAGCAGGTGAGTTAGAAACTTGCTCGTAAATTTTTTCTGATAAAGAGGTTGTCGATCGGAAACAACGACCTCAGAAAAACAACCTAGGAAAGCGCATCTGACTATTGGCGTGGGTTGGGAATTGGAGAACGCCCATCAGTGTAGATTTCTACGAACTGACGGTCATTCCCCAGTCCCTGACTCGCATAAGGTGAAGGTGCGGGAGGGATATTTTTATGTATGAAGAAAAGTCATTTGAAACAACTATAGGCGGCAAGACTATCACGCTCTCCACGGGCAAACTCGCCGGTCAGGCCGGCGGCGCGGTGACAGTGCGGCAAGGGGACAGTGTCCTCCTCGCTACTGCGACGATGAGCAGGAAGCCTCGGGAAGGACTCGGGTTCTTCCCACTCACTGTTGATTATGAAGAGCGGCTTTATGCCGGAGGGCGCATTCCCGGTTCATTTTTCCGCCGGGAGGGTCGACCGACCGAGGGTGCGATAATCACTGCGAGATTGACAGATCGGACGATCCGCCCGCTATTCCCAAAGGATATGCGCAACGAGGTCCAGGTGATCCTGTACGCGCTCTCATCCGATGGGGAAACGCCGCTGGATGTCCTCGGTCTCCTGGGAGCGTCAGCGGCCCTCACGATTGCGGATGTCCCCTTCGCTGGACCGGTAGGCACTGTCCGCGTGGCTAAACAGGACGGAAATTTCGTTATCAACCCGTCCTATCAAGTAACGGATGAGTCCGACTTAGATTTGGTGATCGCTGGCACAAGCGAGGCGATCATGATGGTGGAGGCCGGGGCAAAAGAAGTAGAAGAGGCAGAAATCGTCAAAGCATTTGAGGTTGGACAAGAGGCGATTAAGTCACTCATCGATCTGCAAGCGCAAATGCAGGCTGAAGTCGGGAAACCGAAACGCTCCTACCCATCCTTCCAACTCAGCGAGGAAGTCCAAACGAAAGTTTCTGAATGGCTCGAAGGGCGCGTTCAGGAACTCGTCAGTAAACCTAAGAAGAAAGCGGAGCAAACCGAGGCCTTGAATGCATTACGGGACGAAGCCATAGATGCATTCGCGGACGAGGAAGAATGGGATGTCGCTGACATCCGTGAAGCTTTCGAAAAAGTGCACAAGGCTGCCGTGCGATCACTCATTCTCGAGACCAAGACTCGAACGGATGGCCGTGGCCCGAAGGATATTCGAGAGATTCATACAGAGATAGATTTCAGCCCTCGAGCTCACGGCTCCGGGTTGTTCACTCGAGGTGAGACACAGGTGTTGACGCTGGCTACGGTCGGCACTCCGCGTGAGCGGCAGGAGCTTGATGGTCTATCCCCGAGGAACGAGAAGCGATATATGCACCATTACAATTTCCCACCCTTCTCGGTTGGGGAAACCAAGTTCCTACGCGGCGCCTCCCGACGGGAAATCGGCCATGGCGCTTTAGCTGAACGCGCTTTGCTGCCCGTAATTCCTACGCAGGAAGAGTTCCCCTATACGATGCGCCTTGTCTCTGAAGTGCTCTCATCAAACGGCTCCAGTTCGATGGCATCAGTGTGCGGTTCAACACTCGCCTTGTTGGATACAGGCGTGCCGATTCGCGAACCAGTGGCAGGAGTCGCAATGGGGCTGATCAAGGAAGGCGATCAGGCTGTGATCCTTACCGATATCCTGGGAATGGAAGATCATCTCGGAGATATGGACTTCAAGGTCGCTGGAACTCACAAAGGCATCACCGCGCTTCAGATGGATATCAAGATCAAGGGCATTACCTCCGAATTAATGTCTGAGGCTCTGGCACAAGGACGCGAGGCGAGACTCTTCATCCTCGAGAAGATCAAAGACGCCATCTCGGCGCCTCGCGAAGAACTAAAGCCGCATGTCCCGCGGATGACCATTGTCAAAGTCGATCCTGAAAAGATTGGCGCGATTATCGGTCCGGGCGGAAAAATGATCCGCAAGATTCAAGAGACGACCGGTACACGCATCGACATAGAAGATGATGGGACAGTATTCATCTCAGCAGCCGACGGGGATAGCTCAAAAGCTGCAAAAGAAATGGTCGAAGGCTTGGTTGAAGAAGCAGTCTCGGGCCGGATTTATACCGGCAAGGTCGTTCGAACAACGGATTTCGGCGCATTCGTCGAGATCTTGCCGGGGACGGATGGACTAGTCCACATCTCACAGCTGGACAGTGAACACACGGAGAAGGTGGAGGACGTGGCCCGGGTTGGTGAAGAGATCACCGTTATGGTGACGAATGTCGGTCAGGATGGAAAAATCCGCCTTTCCCGTAAGGCTGTCCTGGAGGGGTGGACACTTGAGGAAGCCATGGAAAACGATCGCCGTCCTAGTGGCCGGCGACCAAGTAGGGGTGGAGATCGCAGAAGGAGCGGAGGGAGTTCAAAGTATCGAGGAAATAAGAACTGATAGTTGGACTCCTTTTATAGGGATAACCAATCCTGGAAATATCAAAACACGCCCTCTAAATTGGAGGGTGTGTTTTTTTAATTGGAAATTCCAGCTATCGCTATTTGTAATCTATCGCCGCTTTGAATAGAATCATCTTTCAGGCATTGATGAGAAGCGAGATGCTTTCATGGGTCGGCGCGAAGGTTAACCTGCGCATACAGATTGGATTGGTCATCGATGACGGATCAGAACCCTCGAGGACATTTAACCTCTCCGCCCTGGCAGCCGGCTACCAGACTGGTCATTGCTGTTTTGGGGGCTCTATTAGGCATCCTGCTCCTCTACCTCCTCAGGAGCCTGGTAATCCCTGTAATCTTTGCGTTTCTGTTTGCCTACATACTTCATCCCCTAACAAGTTGGGCGACGAATAAAACGCGTATACCACGGGGTTTGGTAGCGTTCCTCGCGCTCCTATTATCCGCTGTGCTTATTCTCAGCGTAACGACTGGTTTGGGGGTGGCGTTTTCACAGCGAGTTGTCGATCTGGCTTCATATCTGTCATCCATCATAGAGCAGCTTCCCGCTACGATCGAATCCCTGGCAAATCAATCTTTTAAAATCTGGCGTTTTGAGGTTGATCTGAGAGAGATGAACATTTCACCTCTCCTCACAAACCTTGCATCATCTTTGAGCCCACTGCTCACAAAAGCAGGTTCTTTGATTGGATCGTTTGCCGTCGCGGCTATCTCTGGCGCCACGACATTTCTTTTGATGATTGTGATGAGTTTTTACTTCCTCGTGGATTTTGAAAAACTCAGACCTGCTCTGCATAATATTATTCCCGCTTCCT
This sequence comes from Anaerolineales bacterium, assembly GCA_004376895.1. Lineage (GTDB taxonomy): Bacteria > Chloroflexota > Anaerolineae > Anaerolineales > E44-bin32 > E44-bin32. The sequence goes on from SOIH01000133.1 coordinate 5,976, forward strand.
ATCAGCAGGATTTCGACCACCTTCTTACACAGACAAACCGGATATGGCGAGCTTTTCTCAGGGGGCAAGTGCTTCTGGGTGTGATCGTGGGTGTGAGTACCTCAGTTTTAATGACGATCGTTGGCTTGGACTTCCCCATCGCAGTTGGAGTAATCGCTGGTTTTATGGAGTTGATCCCCATGTTTGGTCCCGTCATCACCGGGATATTCGCAACTCTTATTGCCCTCTTCCAACCCGTGAACCCCTGGGGCTTGACGCCTTTAGGTTATACAGTATTGATTATTGGGATATTCTTGTTAATTCAACAGGTGGAGAATCTTATTCTCGTCCCGCGCATCATGGGTGAGAGTCTGGACATTCATCCACTGGTGGTTTTTATTGCGGTATTAGCGGGCGGTATTCTGGCTGGGTTCTTTGGCGTTCTATTGGCTTCACCTGTCGCGGCAACATTGCGTCTTGGCACCGGGTATTTGTATAGCAAAGTCGTTGAAATTGCGCCTCCTCGAATGGAGGTTGTTAAACCGAGCAAATCTAGAGATCGACTTGAACCCTTGCGCGGCTGGATCAGGCGTCTGCGAGACCGTTTTCAAGCTGCTGAGGAAGAGGTAGAAAACGAGGATGTTGAATGATTGAGATGCAGGAAGATTCACCGAAATGGGGTGTGACGACCAAGGCACTTGTTGCCCTGGCAGTGATGATGATTGTGGCCGGGATGCTGGTTCGATTCCAACATGTCATTCCAACCCTCGTCCTGGCTCCAATCCTGACCATCGTCATCGTTCCTGTTGTGCAGTTCATGTGTGTGAGGATGAAGATGCCCTGGGGTCTGGCGGCGACAATCGCGATGCTGCTTTTCATCCTGCTCTTGACCGGCGCCTCGACGGTAATGGGTTTTGCAATCGTGCAGCAGCTCCAGGCGTTATTCCTTATCGTTCAGCAGTTCCTGCTCGATTTGCCCGCACAACTTGAACACCTGAGTCAGTATACCTACCAACTCGGACCCTGGGTGATGGAATTCTCTCAGTTTGATCTTGCCGCGGTCGGAGAGCAGGTGATCGCAGCCATTCAACCGCTGCTTCGTGAGGTTAGCTCGCTGATCACATTCCTCGCCACGGGTGTGATTGAATCATTGACTCGAATCATCTTTGTCCTTGCGATCACTTACTTCTTGATTTTCGATTATCGCCGTATCCGAGCAGTCCTGGAAAATATTTCAATCCCTGGCTATAAGCAGGATATCCAACGGCTTCTGCGAGAGCTTCTCAGGATCTGGCAGGCTTTCATGCGCGGACAGCTCCTTATCGTTACCATTACGGGATTTCTCACGTATATGCTCATGCAGATCCTTGGCGTTCGATTCCCGATCGGTCTGGGGGTTTTAGGTGGAATCGCGAAGTTTATACCTATCGTTGGCCCTGTAACAGCAGGGTTGATCGCCGCGCTTGTCGGTCTATTCCAACCGTCGAATTGGTTTGGCTTAGTGCCCCTAGCCTATGGCGCAGTCGTCGTGATTTGCGTCGTTGTCCTGGATCAAGCAATCGATTACATAATAATCCCACGGATCATGGGGACAACGTTAAACCTACACCCTGTAATCATACTAGTGGGGTTGGTGATTGGGGCTAGCCTGGCAGGGGTCATTGGATTGTTGCTCGCCGCTCCTACAATAGCATCATTCTTTCTCATTGGGCGTTATGTTTACCGGAAGATGTCCGATCTCTCCCCGTGGGACCCACCGATCGATGTCTTGGCGGAGCGCACTCCGAAAGAAACAATTCTCCCGAGAATCTGGCAAGCCCTTAAGGCACGATGGAATCAGAGCAAGAACTCGCGGGATTGAGTAATACGATCCTGAGGCGCCCTGCTCTCCCCCACGATAAACCGCAGGCTCTCGAATTTTCGAAAGGCGTTTGGAAAGGTCGTGATTACATTCCGCTCTCGCCTTTTTCAACAGCGGCTCGTATACTGAGGGAGCCCGATCGCGTTTCTTGAAAACCTTGAAGTTTTCAAACGATATCATTCACTGGAGGTGTGCAACGATGACAGATTCCGAAGAAATTTCAACAAAGATCTTATCAGAGACGACTAATTTCATCGTCTGGATGGCAGAAGAGCCAGATGGTGAAACTACATACCATGTCGAGCTCGGGACCGTGACGTTGCATTTTTTTCGTGAGGAATGGGATGAATTTCTAGAGACGGTTAAGGCTTTATAACAACTCAGGAGAGATTTACTAACTCGTTCCCCAATTTGGGCACGGTTGATCAAGGTAGATCTCCTTTGGATTAAAACCGACTGCGCCCCGCAGAAAACAGCCGCATTTGTCAATGAAATTCGCTGGTGCTATTATCAGCTTCCACGTTATTCTTGGTGAATTAGAATGCCACGACGTACAGAGTTGATCACTTGGGAAGAGGTTGAAAAGCTGATTGACCATCTCGTCCCACAATTTCAGATGGGATTCGATGCAATGGTGATCATCACTCGTGGCGGGATCATCCCGGGTGGATTGTTGTGTGAGGCGCTCAATATTGAAAGTGTTCTTACCGCCGCAGTGGATTTTCCTTTCGCTTCCAAGCTTGATACAGCGAAGCTCTTAGCTTGGCCACAGTTCATCCAATTTCCAGATGACGATCAATTAGAAGACCGCAAACTGCTTGTTGTCGATGATGTTTGGGGTTCGGGTCGAACGATTACAGCTGTTCGCAACCGGATCGTTGCGGTGGAGGGGATGCCCTTCACTTGTGTCCTGCATTACAATCCTTACCGAAATCTATTCGGCCAGCTGCGTCCCGATTATTTCGCGGCAAGCACAGATGCCCATATTGTCTACCCCTGGGAAGTTGACCAAAGACCGGACCGGGTGCTTCTCGACGAACCGGAATAGACCCGGAATGTTGCTTTTCCCTGCGAGCGAGGTGATTTAGGTTAAGGAGGAAGCCGTCCGTATGGCTGACTCTGGAACGTGACTAAAGAATGCCTGTTATCATCTTAATAGCCTTGTTGGCCGCATGAAAACAGCGCCTGATTGACAATGCCCAGGTGGCTGAGTATAATGACATCGCGTTCGCAGGCCAGTATAGAATTTGGTCTTTGCGAGATAATCAAAGGAGTGCGCCAGAGCGAGTATCCGATTAACAAAAATCGTCGGATTAACATGTAAGCCTGGTCGGTCTGGGAATGCGCTGACCAGGTGATTTCATTTAACCGGGGAAAGTAAGGATGACCGACGCGGTGGATGATCTAAAAGCACTGCTCGCGAGTGATGACCGCTTTGCGACCCCTGAGCGAGGGGATTTGCTGCAGGGTACTGTGATCGCTCAAGATTCCTATGGGTTGATCGTCGATTTGGGGCAAAAGCGTGATGGCGTTGTTCCGCAATCGGACCTTGAAAAAATACCTGAAGAGGACGCCCGATTGAAGACCGGCGACCTGGTTTCTGTGATGGTCATTAATCCGGTTGATTCTGATGGCAATTTGCTAGTCTCAATTTCGCAAGCACGTGAAAGCGGAGATTGGCTCGAAGCTCGGCGGGTAATGGCAAATGACGAGCTATTCAATGCAGAGGCAACCAGTTTCAACAAGGGTGGTCTCCTCGTACCCTTTGGTCACATTACCGGCTTTATCCCGGCATCTCACCTGAGCGGATTACCGCGCGGGCTGGATGCTGAAGAGCGGCTGAGCTATTTTAGTAAAATGGTCGGAAAGCAGATACCGCTTAAGATTATTGAGGTGGATCCTCAACGCAGGCGCCTTGTATTGTCAGAACGGAAAGCGATCCGTCAATGGCGGCAGGATCAGAAAGCGGATGTGATTAAAGCCCTAAAAGAGGGCGAGCATCGAAAAGGGGTTGTAACGAGCCTGCGTGAGTTCGGTGCATTCGTAGATATCGGTGGCGCTGATGGATTGATTCACATCTCTGAACTATCCTGGAAGCGCATCGAGGATCCTTCGGTGGTCCTGGAGATCGGGCAGGAAGTGGAGACACTGATTATTCGCCTCGATACCGCCAACAACCGCATTGGCCTAAGCCTTAAACGGCTCGAGCCGAACCCCTGGGAATCGGCTAAGGATCACATCGAAGTGGGGCAGGAATTGGAAGGCGAAGTTACCGTGCTGAGCGCGCCCGGCGCCTTCGTTCTTGTCGAAGAGAATCTCGAGGGATTACTCAAGACGCCAAACGGTCCGGGGGATCTAACCCCGGGTTTGAAAGTGAAGGTTCGTGTCGTCGATTTCAACCTTGAACGCGAACGGCTCGACCTCGAATTAATAGATCAAACGAGCTGATCCAATGAGCTCGAGCGGGAGGAGGTGAGAGAAAGTGCCGACAGTTGTTATTCGGCCTAACGAATCACAGGAGCAGTTGCTAAAACGCTTTCGCAAGAAGGTAGCGAAGAGTGGGGTATTGAGCGCGGTGCGGAGAAAGCGCTGGTTCATATCAAAGAGCGAGCTGCGTAGGATTCAACGTAAGAAAGCCATCCGGCGCTTGAAGCGCCGCCAGAGAAAGACGACGTCAAGACGCCGCTAGGCGGTGAAGGGAGAGCGGACAATCTACAGGAATAGGTCTTCTCTCTGGAGGTGTGCATGACAAAGAAAGAAGAAAAAATCGTCATGGAAGGTACGGTCTTGGAGGCGTTGCCTGCAACACAATTCCGTGTTGAGTTGGAAAACGGGCATGAAGTTCTCGCATATCTTTCAGGTAAAATGCGTCGATATTACATCCGAATTCTGCTTGGGGATCACGTGCGAGTGGAATTATCTCCTTACGATCTGTCTCGAGGGCGGATCACATATCGCTTCAGGAAACAAAGACCGGCTAAAGCCGATTGATCGCGTCAAGCCCCTCCGTTTTACCCTTTCGTTTCGATCTGCCCCGATTATTGCTGGGGCAGATCTCGTTTAAAGATAAGCCCCCGCCAGTCCTTTTCGCTGTGGACTTCAATTAAATCCAGGTCCGCATCTGCTGCCAGGTTCACCAAGGGTTCGATTTGCTCCGCAAGGACGCCCGAGAGGATGATTCTCCCCTTTGGCTTCACATAGGTGGCCAGCCCAGACTGGATCAAATCCATTAAGACATGAGAAAGGATGTTCGCAACAATGAGGTCAGGTTTATGAGTTTCAGTTTGAAGAGTTTTCACTTGCTCGAGGCTTCCAGATTCAACCTGAATATATTCAGCGACACGATTCCTTTCTGCGTTCTCCCTGGTTGTCTGCACCGCAATAGCATCAGTGTCTACTGCCAGCACGTGGTTTGCTCCAAGTAGAACCGCGGCGATGCTAAGAATGCCCGTGCCGCATCCGATATCGAGAATATTATCCCCGGGTTGTAAGATGTCCTCAATGGCTTCAAGACATATACGTGTTGAGGGGTGAAGCCCGGTGCCAAAGGCCATCCCCGGCTCAAGGACAATTACCTTACGCTCACTTTCTTCGATTGTGATCCAGGGAGGGGTAATCAGCAAATGTTTGCCAATTGGAATAGGCTGAAAGTGCTTCTTCCAGGATGTTTGCCAATCCGCTTCTTTTAAAATTCGGAATTCAGGGTCGGGCAGTGGTTGGATCTGGCTGAGGTGCCAGAGGCCTTCTTCTATGCGCCGTCTTTGTTCATCTTCCTGACCGTCGATCGGTATATAGGCCTTAACGATTACATCCGTTGCGGCTGAAAGAGCGCCGTTGTTATCCGCCGCCATCTCGATGGCGATACCTCCCGACGCATAGCGCGATAACACCTCAGTGACTGCTTCGGCAAGTTCGCCGTCGAGATTCAGGGAGAGCTCGAGCCAGCTCAATCGGTCAGCCCTCCAAGAATGTCCTTCAAGGTGTCAAAGAAACCGCGCTCTCGCGGTCGGACCTCGGTTCCAAGAGATTCGGCCAGGCGTTCCATGATTTCGCGCTGTTCCGAATCCAGCGTGCGGGGAATCTCAACCGAGAGAATCACAAGTTGATCGCCTCTGCTACTCCGATTCAAGCGCGGGATGCCTTTTCCACGCAATCGCAGAATCTTCCCGGGTTGTGTGCCGGAGGGGATAGTCAGTGTTTCGTCGCCTTCGAGCGTCGGCACAGTAATGTCAGCGCCCAAAGTTGCCTGAGCGATGTTAATAGCTAGCTCAAGAAGCACGTCATCGTTCCGTCGCTGGAAAAAGCGGTGGGGTTTGGCATGTATCACAACGTACATATTTCCAGGAGGCCCCCCATTTACCCCGGGCTCACCCTCGCCAGCCAGGCGTATTTGGGTGCCCTCGTCTACACCACCGGGCACTGCGATAACTTTCTTGACTTGCTTGCGTTCCAGGCCGCGTCCGGAGCAGTTCTTACAGGGAGTGGTGATGGTTTGGCCTCTCCCACCGCAGTTCTGGCAGGGGGCGACGCTAACCATCGAGCCTAAAAAGGTTTGTCGCATCTGACGTACTTCACCCGTACCGTTACATGTTTCACAGCGGATCGGCGAAGTGCCGGGTTCTGCGCCCGATCCCTGACAAATAGAACATACAGCTTGTCGGGAAAATGTAATCTCTTTTTCGATGCCGAAAACGGCTTCCTCGAAGCTTAGCGTGAGATCGTAGCGCAGATCGGTCCCGCGCCTGGGTGCATTTCGTCTCTGACGGCCTCCCATGCCGAAGCCAAAAAGCCCTTCAAAGATATCGCTGAAACCGAAGTCGAAATCAATGTCCATCCCCCTGAGCCCCTCATGACCAAAACGGTCATAGGCAGCTTTTCTTTCGGCATCAGAAAGCACGGCGTAGGCTTCGTTGATCTCCTTAAAGCGCTCTTCGGTGCCGCTTTCCTCAGCTACATCGGGGTGATATTGTTTCGCTAAAGCACGGAACGCATTCCGAATTTCATCGGGTGATGCGCTTCGTGATACCCCTAGAGCTTCGTAATAATCTCGTTTGCCAGTCATAGATATTGGATAAGGAAAGGCGCCTTTAGGCGCCTTTCTGCATAGAGAAGTATTCGCTTAGGCATCTTGAAATTCACCGTCTACGACATCATCCTTGTCTGAGGTTTCACCGCCCTCAGGAGCGCCGCTCCCAACCTGTCCCTCCGGTTGGGCGTGGACATCAACCCCCGCAGCTTCGATCAGCTGACGGAGATCGTTTGTCTTCTGCTCCACTGCATCGTAACGCTCGGCGTTGACGTCAGCCCGCAGCCCATCTATCTTAGCTTGCAGGTCGGCTTTATTTGATTCTGAGAGCTTGTCGCCGCTGTCGTGCATGAGCTTTTCGGCGGTGTAGATCGTCTGGTCAGCCCGATTCCGGGTTTCGGCGGCTCCGCGGCGCTCACGATCTTGTTCGGCATGTGTTTTCGCTTCATCGCGCATCCGCGTTACTTCATTTTCAGAAAGACCGGAGGAGGCATGGATCGTAATCTGTTGGCTCTTTCCAGTCGCCTTATCCGTGGCGCTGACTTTTAGAATGCCGTCGGCGTCGATGTCAAACGTAACCTCGACCTGAGGTAGTCCGCGCGGCGCCGGCGGAATGCCTTGCAAGGTGAAACGGTCGAGTGACTTGTTGTCGGCTGCCATGGGCCGCTCTCCCTGCAAAGCGTGGATCTCGACCTCCGACTGGTTATCAGAGGCAGTGGAAAAGACCTGACTCTTGCGGGTAGGAATGGTCGTGTTGCGCTCGATGAGGGATGTAGCAACCCCTCCCAGCGTTTCGATGGAAAGGGTGAGAGGGGTGACGTCGAGCAGGAGTATATCTTTCACCTCGCCGCCAAGGACACCAGCCTGGATCGCTGCTCCAACCGCAACCACCTCATCGGGGTTTACGCCTTTATGGGGCTCGCGGTCGAAGATCTTGCGTACTGCATCCTGAACTGCTGGCATGCGCGTCATCCCGCCGACGAGGATGATCTCGTCAATGTCCTCTGCGGTGAGACCTGCATCCTGAAGCGCCTGCTTACAGGGTCCGATCGAGCGTTCGATGAGATCATCGGTGATCTGCTCAAGCTTCGCTCGAGTAAGTGTAACGTTCAGATGCTTGGGGCCTGATGCATCTGCAGTGATAAAGGGGAGATTGATCTCGGTCTGAGTGACGGTCGAGAGCTCGATCTTTGCTTTCTCAGAGGCCTCTTTAAGGCGCTGGAGTGCCTGGCGGTCGCTGCGCAGGTCGATGCCTTGGTCTCGCTGAAATTCATCTGCAATGTAATCGATAATGCGCTGATCGAAGTCGTCGCCTCCGAGGTAGGTGTCACCGTTGGTGGACTTCACTTCGAAGACGCCGTCGCCGACATCCAGGATGGAGATGTCGAAGGTGCCTCCACCCAGATCGTAGACGGCGATGGTCTGATCCACTTTCTTGTCGAGACCGTACGCTAGTGCTGAGGCTGTCGGTTCATTGATGATCCGTAGAACGTCAAGCCCAGCGATCTTCCCGGCGTCTTTCGTTGCGTTGCGTTGCGCGTCGTTGAAATATGCTGGGACGGTGATGACGGCCTGAATTATGCTCTCCCCGGTGAATGCTTCTGCGTCGGCTTTAATCTTGGCAAGGATCATGGCCGAGATTTCGGGGGGGGAGTATTCCTTTCCCCCAATCATGACGCGCACATCACCATTGGGTGCTTCAGAAACTTGGTAAGGAATGAATTGCAGACCGTGCTGAACTTCTCCATCGGAGAACTTGCGCCCCATGAAGCGCTTGATTGAAAAGATCGTATTTTCCGGATTTACAATTGCCTGTCGCCGGGCTACCTGGCCGACCATGCGTTCTCCGGTAGTCGGATTCTGAGACACAACCGATGGGATCAGCCGGCTTCCCTCGGAGGAGGGGATGACCGTAGGGTCTCCTCCCTCAATGATTGCAACTACAGAGTTGGTTGTTCCGAGGTCAATTCCAATTATCCTTCCCATTACGGACACCTCCTATTTGGCGACTCGTACCATAGCGGGACGAAGCACACGCTCGCCCAGCTTGTATCCTGGTTGTGTAATATCGATGATCAACCCTTCTTCGTGATCGTCGCTTTCCTCAAACGAAACTGCCTCGTGAAAGTTCGGATCAAAGCGCTCGCCTTCAGCCTCGATGAGTTCAACGCCTTCCGCATCAAATAATGCCTGAAGTTTCTGGTGGATTAACTCAATCCCTAATGTCCATTCCTGGAAATCATCCGCTTCAGGAGCTCTCGATAGCGCACGCTCGATATCGTCTTTCACTCCGAGGAAATGTGTGATGATTTCTCCTGCGATCCGCTCCTTAGCATGTTCGTTCTCGCGCTGGGTGCGTTTCTTGAAGTTGGCAAATTCCGCGCGGGCTCGCTGCCATCCATCCAGGTACTCCTCGGCTTCGGTTTGAAGACGTTTAACCTGCTCTTCTAAGGATTCTTCCTCTGAAGTATGAATGGAGTCCTCCATCTCGCGCACATCTGCTTCGATGACCTCATCCGACTGCAGCTTATCGTTGAGTTCTAAGTCCTCAGCAGCCTGCGCTTCGTTAGGTAGTTCGTTATCTTTCATGCTCTTAGTTTTTTTCCTCATAGGCCATCCTCACAACAAATCTGAACAAAATTATGGATGAGAATTTTACTCGGCGAAGGTCTCAATCACCAACTCGCTCAATAATCCGGCGACGTAGCGAACTGTTGAGATCGTTCGACCATAAGCCATCCGCGTAGGTCCTAAAACACCGAGAGCACCGATCGCGAAGCCGGGCGCGCCGTAGCGCGTCAACACCATTGAACAGTCTCTCAACTCCTCCCATCCACCTTCGCCGCCGATCATAACTTGCACGCCGTTGATGTTGGGGCTGAGTACGTGTGCGAGGACCTCGTCTAGAAAGCCGCGTTCTTCGAGCAGGCGCAACGCGGGACGGGCAGCCTCGGAACCAGCGAACTCCGGTTGTGCAAGGACGTTGGCGAGTCCATCACGATAGATCTCCCCGGTCCAGACTTCGTCGGCGCGGGCCATCATTTCTGCGACCAGGCGAGAGATATCCTGCAGAAGGTCGGACTTGCGTTCCGACTGCAGCGGGATGTCTTGAGCGTCCATGCCGGCGCAAAGAGTTGTGATCTCAGCGGCCGTCATGGCGAGCTTGGTCTGATCCCAAATATCAGATAATGTGAGCATCTGCTGGCGCACATCGCCCCCTTGCAGGACGAGCACCAGAAGCACCTGGCGATCCTTGATGGAGATCAATTCGAGGTGTTTGAATAATGCTCGTTCGGGTCGGGGTGTAGTAACGAGCGATGCGACGCTAGAATGGTGAGCCAGGATGGAGGCTGAAAGACGTAACCACTCATCCATATCAGTCGGCGCCTGGTGGAATTGGTGGCTGATCAAGCGTTTTTCGGCCATGGGAAGCTCGGTATCACCGAGCAATCGACGGACGAAGTAACGATAACCGGCTTCCGTTGGGATCCGGCCGGCAGAAGTGTAGGGCTGACGGAGATAGCCTGAGTCGGTCAGCGCGGCCATCTCGTTTCGAACGGTCGCCGAACTCACCCCCAGGCTATAGCGGTCAATTAGGCGCTTTGAGCCAACCGGCTGGGCGGTTTCGGTGTATTCTCGCACGATGAGCGCGAGGATAGTCTTTTGTCGATCCGTGATTGGTGACACTGTTTTCCTCATAATGTTAGCACTCTCGGTCCGAGAGTGCTAAACAGGCATTTTTTGATGATACCATAGCCGCAACCAGACCGTCAAGAAAACCGGGGTAGCATAGAAGTACTTTTTTTCGAACCTGCATAGAGAATTGTCGCTAGGAGGTCATTTCTTTCCCGGTTTCTGTGCAGCAGAGGTAAGAGCCAGGCAGTCAGAGTTGTCTCTGGTGTGAGTAAATGAATCTTCCCGAGGGGTTGACTTTTCAAGTCTGCCTCGATAGTATCGGCACCATATCTCCATAAGGAAGTGAATGGAAAAATGGCGAAAATTGTAGAACTAAGTGATGCGACATTCGAAACGGAAGTTGTCAAGTCCAGCGGGATTGTCCTGGTAGACTTCGGTGCGGAATGGTGCCATCCCTGCAAGCAGTTAGATCCAATAGTTGAGGAACTGGCTGAGGAGTGGCGGGAGAGTGTTAAGGTCGGTAAGGTCGATATTGATACGAACGTTGACAGTGCGATGAAATATGGGGTCATGGGCGTTCCGACGCTGATCTTGTTTAAAGACGGCATGCCGGTTGAACGGTTGACGGGTTTTGTACCGAAGAGGCGTATTCTCGACAAATTCAGCCCTCATATTTCGATAGCAGACTGATTTGGGAAGGTATTGACGCGCGATAAGGCGCGACATATACTGGATTTCAATAAAATAGAGAAAAGCGATGAAGAGGACGAGTAACCGTCGTAACGTCGCAACAGAGAGCGGGGAGGCTGAGAAACCCGCGCGGACGACGACGGATGAATGGGCCTTGGAGCTGTAGGGCGAACAGACGCCGCCAGGAATCAGGCGAGATCCCAGTAGTCCGAACCGGGTTGGCCTCCGTTATCAAGGCCGGCAGCCTTATACATGTGTTCTGGAGGTTGCCTTAAGCGAGAGCAGTTGATCGAACTTGGTCTTCACGGTTCAGTTGCTCTAAGCGGGGTGGCACCGCGGGCTTTTCAGCGCTCGTCCCCAATCGGGACGAGTTTCTTTATTTAAATAGGATGCAAAAAGAACTGCCAAGATTATTTAACCGGGGAAGGAAGAAGGAGAGAAAATGACTAAGAAGAGAATCCTTACTGGGGACCGCCCAACAGGACAGATGCACCTTGGGCACTATGTTGGAACGCTTGAGAATAGGATTCGACTGCAGGATGAGTATGAGTGCTTTTTCATCGTCGCCGATCTGCACACACTTACAACCCAGCCTGATAAAGAATCGATTGAGCAGATCGAGGAGAACATCATGCAGATGATGCTCGATTACCTGTCTGTGGGTATCGATCCGGAAAAATGCACAATCTTCCTTCAGTCGGCTGTGCGCGAAACCTGCGAATTGAATCTAATCTTCGAGATGCTCGTGACCGTCCCGAGATTGGAACGCGTCCCAAGCTTAAAGGAGATGGCACAGGCCGCGAATCTTGAGCGCATGCCCTTTGGCTTGCTCGGGTACCCTATCTTGCAGGCAGCAGACATTCTGCTCCCGCGCGCCAATCTCGTACCGGTGGGCAAGGATAACGAAGCACAAGTCGAGGTCTCACGGGAAATCGCGCGGCGCTTCAACAATCTCTATGGTGAGGTATTTCCCATCCCGGACGTGATGATAGGGAACGTTCCGATATTAGTCGGCACGGATGGGCAAGCCAAGATGAGCAAGTCGTTGAACAACAGCATTTTCCTCGCGGATGACACGGAAACCGTGAATAAGAAAGTGCGAGGGATGTTCACAGATCCCAATCGAGTCAGCGCCAATATCCCCGGCCGTGTTGAGGGTAACCCGGTCTTTATCTACCACAATGCATTCAACCCGGATCTGGAGGAAGTGGAAGATCTCAAAGCACGCTATATAAAAGGTAAAGTCGGTGACGTTGAGGTGAAGCAAAAGCTCGCCAAAGCAATAAACGATTTCCTCGACCCCATCCGCGAGCGTCGAGCGACGTTTGAAAAAAGCATGAAGCAGGTGGAAGAGTATTTGATTGAGGGGACAAAACGGATGCGTAAGGAAGCTGAAGAGACGATGGCGCTTGTGCATGACGCGATGGGGATGTATCGACCTATGTAGTTGGATCGCAACAACATTCGATTGAATCTCTCCGCGGGGCTATTTCAGGATGGCAGGTAAGGTGAGCGCTCTAGGGAGCGTACCGAAGAAGCCTGGTGTATAATCGCGACGTCGTTGACGATCCCATCTATTGAAGGTCCAACCCATGGTTAAGAAGAAAATTCGTATCTTGATCTGCAAACCAGGTCTTGATGGTCATGATCGCGGGGCGATGGTTGTTGCGCGTGCGCTGCGTGATGCTGGCATGGAAGTGATCTACACAGGTTTGCGGCAAACACCAGAGATGATCGCCGAATCAACGTTACAGGAAGATGTGGATGTCGTTGGACTCTCCATTCTCTCAGGGGCGCATATGGCTCTGGTTCCCAAAATCGTCGAGCTTATACGCGGTCAGGGCCAGAAAGATGTTGGCATAGTCCTCGGGGGGATCATCCCCGATGAGGATGTTTTAAAACTCAAAGAACTGGGTGTAGCCGAGGTGTTCGGACCTGGAACGAACACACAGGAGATCATCCGCACCGTATTCGAACTTGCCGGTGTAGAGGCGAATGACATCGACTGACCTCATCCTTCAAGGCGATCGACTTGCCTTAGCACGACTCCTCACACAGATTGAAAATGAATCGCTGGAAGGGCTCAAAACCCTTGGAGCGTTATATCCTCACACCGGTCAAGCTCATCTGGTAGGAATTACAGGCGCCCCAGGTACTGGCAAATCTACTCTAGTTAATCAACTTGCACTCCACCTGCGAAAACGACCGTTGCCCGGCGGAGACACACCTCCGCGCGTGGGGATTGTCGCCGTCGATCCGAGCAGCCCATTCTCTGGTGGCGCGATACTCGGTGATCGTATTCGCATGCGGGATCTCGCCGGCGATCCGGGTGTGTTCATTCGCAGCATGGCGAGCCGCGGCGCGCTGGGAGGGCTGGCGCGCGCAACGGCTGCGGTTGGGCTGGCTCTTGACGCTGCTGGCTTCCAGATCATCTTGATTGAAACCGTTGGCGCAGGTCAGGCTGAGGTTGATATCGCCTCTAATGCTCACACAACTGTCGTGATCGAGGCGCCGAGCATGGGAGACGCCATTCAAGCGAATAAAGCGGGGATTTTAGAGATCGCCGACATCCTCGTCGTAAATAAGGCTGATATGCCCGGCGCGGATAATACCGTCGCTACGCTCCGTCTATCACTGGAGATGGCTGGCTCAGCCAACGCCCATGTCGCTGTTGAAGATAGAGCCGGAGGCGGGAGCGTAATATCATGGGAGATACCAGTGTTGGAGACAGTGGCGACCAAGGGGGAGGGGATGCCGGATCTGATTGATAAGATATATGCTCACAGGGAATATCTAACGACCAGCGGGGGGTGGGAAATTCGGGAAGGTAAACGTGTCCGGTCGCAGATGGAATCGCTATTGCGTGACGAGCTTGTTAAACGCTTTCTAAAAGGGCGACCGGATGGGCGATTTGAAGATACGGTTCAGATGGTGGTCGATAGGGAACGATCCCCCGCGCAAGCCATTGAGGAGCTATTGAAAGGCGAGAAATCGTGATCTTCGGCGAGCAGATTCGTCTTCGAGCGGTTGAGCGCGAGGATCTGCCACGTTTCGTGGAGTGGTTCCATGATCCTGAGGTGAGAGCCGGGATCTCACTCTTTATGCCAATGAGCCTTGTTGAAGAAGAACAATGGTATGAGGGGATGCTCAAACAGGACCCCATCGAGCATAGCCTGTCGATCGATATTCATAAAGGGGAGGAGTGGACCCATGTTGGTGGCTGCGGTTTATTTGACTTCGAGGCGCAGTCCCGACGAATGGAATTGGGAATCATAATCGGCGAAAGATCCGCCTGGGATCAGGGTTTTAGAACAGACGTCGTGCGCACGCTTCTACGCCACGCGTTTGAAACGCTAAATCTCAATCGAGTGGCTCTACGAGTGTTTGAGACCAATTTGCGCGCTATCCAAGTTTATAAGAAGATAGGATTCATTGAAGAGGGTCGGCTGCGTCAGGATCATTTCTTAGATGGTCAGTATGTCGACGTGGTGCTCATGAGCATTCTGTGCACGGAATGGAAGAGCATAGAGAAAGGCGAGGGCTAGGATGGGAGATCGATTCGGATATGGTGACATCAAACTCTTCTCAGGGTCGGGCTCAACTGCCCTGGCCCAAGAGATCAGCGAGTATCTCGGGGTTCCGCTGGAGGAGTACGATCTCGTCCAATTCCCAAATGAAAACCTCTTTATCAAGCTGCGAGGCAGCATTCGCGGTCAGGATGTGTATCTGATCCAATCGATGAGCCCTCCAGTGCATCGCAACATCATGGAAATGTTGATCATGGTCGACTGCCTGAAACGGGATTCCGCAGGTCGTATCACGGCAGTTTTCCCTTATATGGCGTATGCTCGGTCCGATAAAAAAGATCAACCGCGGGTGCCTATTACCGCGCGATTGATCGCAGATATGATTGAGGTTGCAGGCACTGATCGATACATGACGATCGACCTCCACGCAGGGCAAATTCAGGGTTTCTTCTCCATCCCCGGGGATGTCCTAACCGCTTTCCACATTCTTAGCGACTACTTCCTAGAGAAAGACATCCAGAATGGAGTTGTTGCCACTGTCGATCTGGGCTTTGCGAAAAAAGGTCGCAACTTCGCAGAAAAGTTAGGGCTTCCGTTGGCTTTCGTCGAGAAGCGCCGCCAAGGAGATCATCCACACGCGCATTCGACAACGATCATCGGCGATGTTAAAGATCGGGATGTTATCCTGGTGGACGATGAAGTTCTTACAGCAGGTTCGGTTTGTGAAGCAGTGGATATCCTGAAGGAAAATGGCGCAAAGGATATTTACCTGAGCTTCACCCACGCGCTGCTCATTGACTCCGCCTTCGATGAACTCAAAGAGAAGCCGATCAAAGAGATTGTTACGACGAATACCCTGCCGATCTCGAAAGATAAAGTTCTTCCCAATATGACGGTACTATCCGTGGCTCCTTTACTTGGTGAGGTGATCATCAGGGCGCATGAGGGGCGCTCGGTAGGGGAGCTTTTCAACGAGTAATTTGCGCTTCTGGTGGGCCCACAATTTGAGGTCAGGAGTCGATGCTCCTTCACGCGGTTTCATTTGAACCATACCCGTTTCAACGCTTATTCTAGAGTTCCCCATTCACCTGATTCGGATCATTATCTAGAAGTGCATAATCTGCACTCGTCCACCTCACAATGGTGTGGATGATGTGCTGGTCTGAAACTCAGCGATAAACGGTAGCCAGACGGAGACATCTTGTCCCTGTTTCAACCGGCAGTAATAATGCCTTGCGATCTCCCCTTGTTGTTCACGATTGAAATCCTCGAGTCGTTCGCCTCGTTCAAACGCGCCGTCTAAACCTCGCTTTAAACCGTAGTTGTAGGTTTCTGATCCATTTCGAATATGAGCCCACATTACCTGGGGTAAGTAAGCTAACCAGAAGTGCTGATACTGCCAGACATGTGTGAGTTCGTGGATCAACCAAGCCATGTCGTTTAAAGAACCGACGGGATCAGCCGAATTGTCCGTAAGCAGGAGTTTAGGGAAGTAGAGTTTATTCCCGAGTGCGACCGCATTATTTCTTGGCGCCTCGGTTCTCGAAAGCCAGGAACCAATACGACCTACCCAGTTAGGCCAATCAACTTCCTCGATGATCGCCACCCGTTCGTACGCAATTGAAGCTCCGAACACCAATTGCGCTTCAATGCTCTCACGTGAACTCAAGTTTCGCCGGTGCACGGTTTCTCTCTCATGACAATATAGCTGGTGAGCTGTAACCATAGGCCATTGTTGGAACTATAAGAATTGTGAAATTCAAAGTAGGGCACTGGTGTCTCCCCGCTTAACATTACCCCGATGGTTGGGTTATCGAAGGGTCAGGTAAGAATTTTATGGATTCCTTCAGGGAAATGGTAGAGATGACCAAAATGGACCAGGAGCATTGTGCTGACAAGAATCCATTGCCCAGAATGATAATGAATTTGACCCTGGTCCGCTCTCAGATTGCGGTGAGTGAGCGTGCGTTAAGGCGCTTTTTTCGCGGAGAGCGCTTCGGCGATGTCTATTGCGGATACCTTCTCCCCCATACCTTTGCTGCGGATCGCATCGTCGAACATGATCAGACAATAGGGGCACGCGGTGACGACCACATCTGCCTTCGCCTGGTCAACGGCTTCTGAAAGGCGGTGTTGGTTGATGCGGGTATTTGGATCAGTTTCCATCCACATATGCCCGCCGCCGCCGCCGCAGCAGAATCCGTTTGCTCGGTTGCGCGGCATCTCTACTCTCTGCAATCCCTCAACGCTATCCAATACCTGTCGGGGCTCATCGTAGATCTCGTTGTAGCGCCCGATGTAGCAGGAGTCATGATAAGTGAAGGTGTCTCCATCGGCTTGCGTCTTCGGCTGCAAGCGGCCGCTGGATACGAGTTCAGCAAGCAGCTCTGTATGATGTATGACTTCGAAATCGGCCCCGAAATGCGCGTATTCGTTTTTAAGTGTATTAAAGCAGTGTGCGCAGGCCGACACCAAACGATTAAAACGTACATCTTTGAAAGCGGCCATGTTCTCTTCAACCATCACCTGGAAGAGATGCTCGTGCCCCATCCTGCGTGCAGTCTCACCGCAGCACCCTTCAGCAGATCCCAGGATGGCGAAATCGACGCCCGCTTCTTGAAGTAATTCGCTTAGAGCACGGCCGGCGGCATGATTTCTGCTGTCGTAGCCGTAGGCGCAGCCGATGAAAAGCAGGATGTCCGTTTCATCACCAGGCTGCAGCACGCGTATTCCTGTCTCACGTGCCCAGGGTGCATGCTCCTCGCGGGGTAGTCCCCAAGGGTTGCCCCGGCGCTCCATTTGCATCAAGGTTTCACCGATCGATCCGGGAATTTCCCCGGTAGTAAGTGTCATGTAGCGCCGCATTTCAACCGCCGCGGAGACAGGATCGATGAACAGGGGGCATGCATGCAAGCAGGCGCCGCAGGTTGTGCACAACCAGGGGTACTCCTTATCGATAAACCCGCCGAGCAACGGGTCGGATGAATTCCCATTCTCTCCCATCAAGGTGCTGTGCATGGACGCTTGAAGCGTGTCGATCAACTCTCTCGGCGAGTACGGCATACCGCTGATCGTGGCCGGGCATACGTCCTCACACCGACCGCATTGCGTGCAGGCGTCGAATGACAACAGGGAGACCGATTGATATTGGACGATCTCGCCCGCGCCAAGGACTTCGGCGGTCTCCAGGTCTTCGATCGTGCCCAGTTCTCCTAAAGGGCGAAAAGGTCTCAGGATGATGTTTAGAGGACCCGTGATAATGTGCCTGAGTTTTGTAAAAGGAAGGCTGACGACAAAGAGAAAGCCCACGGCCGAGTGTGTCCAAAAAAGGACGGCGTGGATTGGGGCATTCGGACCGATGGTTACACCGGCGCCGGAAAGTGCTTGTGCGAGTATGTTCCCAATTGGGCTCCAGTTTCGCCATGCAGGCTGGGTCGCAAGGATCCGAACCGCCTCTGAGGAGAAACCAATGAGCGTAATCGTGAAGAGCAAGAGCAGAGTGTACCCATCTTCCAGTCGATTCTTGAGGTAAGCCGGCCTGAAAAACACTCGCCGGGCGAAAGCCATCAGAAGCCCGATGACGATCATCCCACCACCAATATCCATCACCAGCTCGAACCAAAGTAAGGCAGTGCCACGCGGCCAGGGGAGTTCAATGGGCAGGAAAAGAGGGTATTGCAGCAGGTTGATCACGGTCCCGAGGATTTGGATCATCATTCCCCAGAAGATCAGGAGATGCATCACGCCGGGGTAAGCGCGCTTGAGCACCCTGTCCTGGATGATGGCGTGAAGTAAAAATTCTCGAATCGCTCGCGTCCAGCGTGAAGATCCACGTGTGATTTCGGGCTGTGTTGAAGATGGCGCTGTGTCTGTGGTCAAGCTTCACCGCCTATGAGTATATTTCCATCTACGATCGTGACGCGTATCTCTTCAAGCGGGGTAGGGGGAGGGCCGCTGATGACCGAGCCATCAACGGCGTTGAAGTAACCTTCATGGCAAGGACACTCGATCATTTTGGACTCGGGGTTCCATTTCACGAGGCAGGCGAAGTGTGTGCAGACGGCGGAGTAGGCGACAATCCCTCGCTCCGGTGTATTGATCACTAACGCCGGGTAGCGACCGAATCTAACGGTCTTTGCGGCTCCTTGAGGGATCGCTCCTTCACTCCCTACGGAAACTGGCTCTGAAGGCATTTCTTCCAGCTTAGAGGGCCAGAAGAAGGCGATTGCGGGTCCAACGATTGCGCCCAATCCCACAGCAGCGAACAGGCTGCTCAGGATTTTCAGGAAGCCTCTGCGGTGTACCTTCGCTTCGGGGTCAGTCATAGGGCTCTCCGTTTTCCGGTTGACGGATGGGATATCTCGTCGGTATTTAACTCAGGGCTCCCATGATCGTAAGACCGATCACGATTATTGAGCCGACAATTACAATGATCCAGCGGACGTTTCGTGCTCGGAGCGTGTCACTCTTTCGATCGAGGAATGGCCAGATCATGATCAGGATCAGCGCGATAATGGGAATTAACACGCCGATGGTTTTCGGTACGTACTTCAACATTTCATAGAGGAAGAGAAAGTACCAATCGGATTTTACGTGGTCTGGCGTGACCATCGGGTCGGCCGGGGGCTCAAGCCCGATAGGGGACATCAATCCTGCGATTCCCACGATGATCATTAACCCCAGAATCACAAGAACGACTTTCGCCTCATTCTTAATATGGTCAGGGAAGAAGGGGATGGTTATTTCTTCTGGATTAGATTCTCCCTCAGTCATGCTTCCTCCATAAGCTTTGGTATTAAAGTGGTCGATGGATGCCCTGTCGGCGAATCATCAGGAAATGTATGCCCAGCAGCCCCAAGGCGCCGACCGGTATCACCAGAACGTGTAGCGCATAGAAACGGCTCAAAGTGACTGCAGAGACATCCCAGCCGCCGCGTAGGAACACGAGTATGAGGTCGCCGATCTGGGGGAGACCACCAGCGATCTCGCTGGCGACAGTCGTTGCCCAATAGGCTCGCTGATCCCATGGCAGCAGGTATCCCGTTAGCCCAAACCCGAAGGTGAGGATGAGCAGGAGCGCGCCTGATACCCAATTGAGCTCGCGCGGCGCCTTGTAGGCGCCATGGATGAACACACGCACCATATGCGCGACGACCATTACGACCACGCCGTTCGCCGACCAATGGTGGATAGCTCTAATGGCAGCGCCGAAGCGAACTTCAGTCTCGATGAACTGAATGCTGGCATAGGCTGCTTCAGGTGTTGGCTTGTAGTAGAACGCGAGCATGGTGCCGGTCACAGCCAAGATGATGAGAAGAGTGAATGTTATCCCGCCTAAGCAGTACATCCAGCGTGTGGCAAACATGGGAACAGGCTTGTCGAGAATTGCTCGCATTGGTTCGACGATCTGGAACCGGTCGTCAAGCCAATCGACAGCGCGTGCCCAAAGTGGTTTCCAGGGCTTCCGGGTAACCCATCCGCTGCCCGTCCGGTAAGCCCCGACGAGAAACACCAGACCACCGAAGCCAGCCACGATCCAACGGGCCAATGGGGTCCAGATATTGTCGATCGAACCGCTCAGATGGCAATGCATACATGTGTCTTGTTCGGGGGGCTGTGGTGGGGTGTTTTCTGTGAGGTGGACAGACGCGAGCCGTAAAAGGGAAGATGGTGGATCTTGGATAGGATCCACAGTCTCACTCGCCTGAGCTTGTGGTGTCCCCAGGACGACAGCGACGATGAGGAATAATGTGATCAAAGTCAGGACGACGAAGGCATGTCGGAGCCGCCTCATTCTCACCTCCGGGCTTATCTTGCCCTTTTAAAAAAAACTTATAAATAACGGATTAGCGCAATGCGGGCATGATTTGTACGATATTTTACCAAGGGCGTAAAAGATAGTGAAAAGGCTCATATAGATAGGGGAGTAATGTCCTTCGGTCTCCATTTGTGAGCTGGATTCGCTTTGGGTCCAACATGTGACTCGCTGGGGCTGGGGGAATCCAGATTCGAGCTTAGCGGCGTCCATTAGAGACGCCGCTAAGCATGCAGTTAGCCCGCTGAGCAAATAATCATATTTTGCACTAACACCCATTGATAACGCTTGACGTTATTAACGTTAAGCGTTATCATGTTATTTGTGATCAGGAGTTTTGCGGACAAGGAAACTGAGAGGATCTTCAGCCGTCAATTCTCTCGAAAGCTTCCACCGGAGATCCAGCGAAACGCACGCCGCAAGCTGGAGGTCCTCAATGTTGCCAGAGCGCTGGATGATCTGCGTGTTCCACCCGGAAACCGTCTTGAGAAGCTCGTCGGTAATAGGCAAGGACAGCATAGCATCCGTATCAACCAGCGCTGGCGCATTTGCTTTGTATGGAGAAGAGG
Source organism: Anaerolineales bacterium (assembly GCA_004376895.1). Classification (GTDB taxonomy): domain Bacteria; phylum Chloroflexota; class Anaerolineae; order Anaerolineales; family E44-bin32; genus E44-bin32. Next base: position 27,079 of record SOIH01000133.1, read on the forward strand.
CGATGCGTATGATGTTGAAATCGTCGATTATCACAGGGAGTGAGCGATGAATGAAGATAAACTAGATCCAATCCATCCTGGAGAAATCCTCCTCGAGGAATTCCTCAAGCCTATGGGGATTAGCCAGTATCGGCTCGCAAAGGATATCAGTGTGTCCCCTCGACGAATTAATGAGATTGTCCACGGCAAGCGTAGGGTATCGGCTGACACAGCGTTGAGGCTTGAGCGTTATTTTGGCTTGTCAGAAGGATTCTGGCTGCGATTGCAGGCGCGCTACGACCTCGAAGTGGAGAAGGATCGTCTTAACGAACGCCTCGAGAAAGAAGTCCGCGTCTACACTCCAGCGGGCTAATCACTCGCTGGAGGCGAACGAGGATGCGGCGCGATTTGCTAGCAAAATTGTATGATGGGGTTGCTGGGATTGTCGGTTGCAGACCAAGCACAGACGCCTCAGCTCGCAATCGATGAAAAACCAGAAGGAGATAAAACCTTACTCAGAGCACGAAATTAGTTAAGATCTAATCGGCTGTTGCCGCTAATGCCTCTTTGCGTGACGAGCGAATGGACATCAAGCCCAACATCGCTGCAGAGATCAGCCCAAAGATACCACCGGCATACCACACCCAGTTGGGGTCATAAAAATCGATAACCAGACCCGCTAACAACGGGCCAATCGCGAAGGGGATTGCCCAACTGAATCCAT
>SOIH01000152.1 GCA_004376895.1 Anaerolineales bacterium
GTTCTTGCTGGGCACGTCGTTTCACCCGCAGGCGGCTGAACTCCCGCCGTTAGGCGTTTGGATTGAGGAGAGAAATCTAATTAATGAGTTGGTGAACGGCGAGTGTCATCTAAAAACGGGGAATTTTCCAGCATAATAAAGTTGTACAATCATTATGCCGATCTCATTAATGATAATATGTCTAATAACAATTTTATCGTTAAAGATTTATTTTTCTCGTGAATAATATCAATTAGTCGATTATTATACTGAAAGTGAGAGGGATAACATCCTGTTAGACGATATAGATATTATTTTCACGGTGTCTGCTATGGTGTCCTAAGAGAGTGTTTGATAAATCGTTGAGACGCTATTTCCGACCCTAATCCAGCTATAATTGGCACCAATACACTTGTTGGTACACTTGAGCGCTGATGGTCCGTTGTGTGAACTTTTTAATTTCTCGATCTCGTATGCTTGGTCCGGGTTCGTCCTAAGATTTTTTACGTTTAACAGCCCCTCAGATAATCACAGAAGAAAATCGACAGTCATACAGGAGGACAGTTCATGCCTTCAGAATCAGACGTCATAATCATTGGCGCCGGTGCGGCGGGCCTGTCGGCGGCCAAGGAACTTGGTCAGCTCGGACTGACATACACGTTGGTCGAGGCATCACACCGCATTGGCGGACGTGTGTACTCCGAAGAAATCGCGCCCGGCGTATGGTTTGATCTGGGATGCGCCTGGTTGGTTGGGGGCGCAACCAATCCTTTCGTTGCCATCGCTGATGAGTTGGGCATTACGCTGGGTAAGGACAAGAGCAATCTGTACAAAGAAAAAAATCACAGGTTTCAGCGAAATGGCGCGTCTCTGAACAAAGACCAACGTGCCGCCTGCCTCCGTTTCTATGACGACAGGTACAAAGCGATCTCGGCTACCGCCAAACAAGGCCAGGATGTTGCCATTAGCGATGTGGTCGATTTGGACAACGAATTTGCGATACCCTTTTTGTGTAACGTAGCGGTAGCCTGGGGGAAGGATATTGATCTTGTTTCAACTGCCGATTTTGCCAACGCCACTGGCGAGCTCGGCTTTACGGTTCTACACGGCTTTGGCAATCTGGTCGCTGCATGGGGCGCGGATGTCGTGGTGTCACTCAATACCTGCGTTGAGCGGATCGATTGGTCGGGTCATCGTGTGACGGTAGAGACTCCCAAAGGAGTCATTGCGGGACGCACAGCCCTGATCACTGTATCGACGGGTATTCTGGCATACGGCGACATCCTTTTTACCCCGGGCCTACCGGATTGGAAAACAGAAGCCATCCACGGTCTACCCATGGGAACCGAGAACAAAATAGGTGTCTACTTCGACGCGGACGTGTTCGGCGCGGATGGTCGTGGTTATTACAGTACCTGGAATGACGATGGAAACGCGGCAAAAGTTGACGCTAGTGTCATGGGGCTCAATACCGCCACTGTGTTAGTTGGCGGTCGTCACGGCGTCTGGCTCGAGAAACGGGGCCAACAGGCCTGTCATAACTTCGCCGTTGACAGGATCGCCGATATCTTCGGCAATGACATCCGTAAACACGTAAACCGCTCCATCGTAACAGCCTGGAGCACGGATCCCTGGACCCGGGGATCGTGGGCCTGTCCGTTGCCCGGGCAAGCATACCAACGCGCCAATCTACAACGCCCTGTCGATGAACGCCTGTTCTTTGCCGGTGAGGCCACCGTCTATGGTGGGCAAGGCACATGTCACGGGGCGTACCAGTCCGGCATCCGGGCGGCAAAGCAAATCGCCAGTAAGCTGAATGTCAAGCCATAATTCAAAGGATTCTCGCCAGCGTCGAGTGTCTCAGTTGGGTCGTAAATTGCCTGTCATCGCGGATAAATGGGTGTCTGCTTAGCGCCGATTGCAGTCCAACAGAATATCGCCTAACAAGCGCATGCAGTCGGACGCGGCAAAGCCGCGCCGCTGATGCGGAGCGTTAGCCGGCCTAATCTTCATTGGGTAAAGATGCCTTTTGACTCACTTAATACTGACCAATTCACGGATCTTCTTGGAGCAAAGAACAATATCCCTACGGATATTGTTAAATATATCTCGTACTGTATCAACAAGAAGAAATCAAATCGGTTATTAAACGAACTCATTCTCGATGCGGATGTAACTGCAGAAGGCTTGGATCAGTTCTTCGGAAATGCTTCTCGCATAACAGGTCTTTCCCATGCCGAGATCCTTAATGCTACGGGTTTTTCATGGCGTGACATTGATCCCTCACGTATAGAGTCGGCTATCGCGCAGCTTAGGGCGATATTCTTCCTCAATACTCAGCAATTTGCTGATATCATACTTATTCTCACTCAGGAAAGCAGATCTTCCGATATTGTCGCCATTCGAAACGGAAGGAAGTTCGCAATTGAAGTAATAAATTCAATATATGATGCGAATCAACGATTTCTGAGTCATGAATTGGCTGATTGGGCTTTCTCAAGGCTAACTTCAGAAGGCAAGAAGGCCCAGATACTTCGCACCTCAGAAGAGCATTCTTGCGAAAAGGGTGCTTATATTGCGGTCATAAGTACACAGCAAGCAGCTTCTCTTCAGACTCATGAGGACTTTCTAGAGGCTGCAAGGCTTACATGGGAATATATCAGTTCTCCTACTGATCTTCACATTTGCATGGTCACTGGAAGGGTTACGCTTGGATATGGTTCTGATGATGCGATATATCCTTCATGGCCCAGCTAGATTTAAGGTCTCACAAGGCCGGCTAACCCTTCGCTGGAGGCGACCGGGGATGCAGCGCGATTTGCTAGCTATGTTGTATGATGTGGATGCTAGAGGAGCCGTTGATGGAGCGAACCCCGGCGCCTCAGCTCAAAACCGTTAGCCGCCAAGGAGTGTACCAATCTACAAAGAAGAGATTCTGACTGCAAAGAGTGCGAAATCTATCATTAATACCGCCTTTCCGGAGTTTCGCGGCGCGGGTGTGGAACTGCTGGATGAGGGGTGGGATTTTCAGGTTTTTGAAGTTGATGAAAGGTGGCTGTTTCGCTTCCCAAAGCGGGAATCCGGCGTTGTCAAGCTGAACATGGAACGTAAACTCCTTTCTAGTCTTGGGGAGTGGGTGTCACTGCCAGTTCCCAACTATGAGTATTTCTGTGAATCGC
>SOIH01000202.1 GCA_004376895.1 Anaerolineales bacterium
TAAGCAACAACGCCGTAATCGCCGTGCGATCCCCACCTGGCTTGCATGACGTCAGCCTGACCCGGCAGCGTTGGAAGTCCAGTGGAAGGAGATCCTCGCTGAACATTTACTATAAGACATGGAAGCTCCATCATCGCCGCCAGCCCGATGTTTTCCATCATGAGGCTGAAGCCCGGGCCTGAGGTCGCCGTCATTGCCCTGGCCCCAGCAGCAGAAGCGCCAAGCACGGTCGCCAGGCTACCCATCTCGTCTTCCATCTGAATGTAGACACCCCCAATTTGAGGCATCCGACGAGAAAGTCGTTCTGCTATTTCCGTAGATGGTGTAATTGGGTAACCCCCAAAGAAACGGCAGCCTGCAGCGATTGCTCCCTCCGCGCAGGCATGATCACCGTTCATGAAGTGACTACCCGTCAGGATATGGCTGGAGGTCATTCTTCCACCTCCAGTGTATAGATCGCGAATTCGGGGCACACCATAGTGCAGAATTCACAATTTACACACGCATCCTCATAATCCGAACGGATCTCAGGATAATGGTAGCCTTTTTCATTGGTCTTTTCTGAAACTTGAAGAACTTGCTGGGGACAGAGCTCAATACACAGTTTGCAGCCCTTGCAACGCTCGAGGATGAGGTAAACGCGACCTCTCGGTATTTTAAACTCACCCAGGTTCACGGGTGTACGTGCGAAGACCTTCATACTGCCCTCGCATTCAGTAGATACAGACGGGATATCCAGGGAACGCCCCCGAACATAACCGGAGATTAGGCTCTCATACACATAATCACAAGTACCAAGTGTCAGAGAAAATCAAGCAATACGTCAATGAATTACAGTAATTAAGCATCTAAGATAATGTAAACTTGGAGGTTTGTAAGCGGGGATCGAGTTTACCCCCGCATATGCTGATTGTATAATCCAATCAATTGAAGTTAGGGAGACACACATTACAGCAAGCCTTTCAAGCTCCTATCGGATCTCATGGACCCCTGCCCCATTTCAGATCTAAGTCCACTCTGCATGATGACGCCGTATTGCGATGACGAACATGCGAGGACAACAATGGCCCGACTGCACGAACATCAAGGAAAAAGTCTACTCGCAGACGAAAAGATTGGCATCCCCAGAGGCGAAGCCGCGCGTACGCCATCAGAAACGAAAAGGATCGCCCAAGAACTTGGCTGCGAAGTTGTTATCAAAGGACAGGCATGGGTGACCGGGCGTGCAGCTCGCGGGTTGATAAAGTTTGCTGACTCACCCGAAACCGCCGCAGCTGCGGCGAGTGCGATTTTAGGCAAGGAAGTCGGCGGATTTGAAATCGACACAGTGCTGGTTGAAGAGAAACTTAATGTGAAGCGGGAATTCTATGCCGGCGTCATTCTCGATGATATCGCCCAAGCACCCAGAATTATCTTCAGCGCAAAAGGCGGATCGGGCGTTGAGCAGATCGCAAGCGAACATCCTGATGCGCTTGCCCAGACGCTTGTCGATATCCAAACCGGATTTCCTGACTACTACGCACGCGATCTTGTTCGCCAGGTCGGCATTCGAGGAAAGCTCCAACTGGCATTGGGCCTTATGCTGTCACGACTTTACCTCGTCGCTCGCAATTCGGATGCGCGCGCAGCCGAAATCAACCCCATCGTGCTCACGGAAGATGGAAAACTCATCGCCGCGGACTGCCGCATCACCGTTGATGATTATGCCGTGTTCCGGCATCCGGGGCTGGAGATAGACGTCGCCCGCGAGTTCGACCGGCCACCCACGGAGCTCGAGCGCATCGCCTGGGAAGTTGAGAAGGGTGATTATCGCGGGACCTTCTACTTCATCCAAATGGAGCAGGATTTCAAGCGTGGGGATAAAGTCATCGGTTTTCACGGCGCCGGCGGCGGTGGATCGATGATGAGCATGGACGCCATACTTAACAAAGGCTACAAGATTGCCAACTTCGTTGACACAAGCGGGAATCCACCAGCATCGAAGGTATATCGCGCCGCCAGGATCATCCTGGCCCAGGGACCAATCGATGGCTATTTTGCCTCCGGCTCAGGTGTCGCCTCGCAGGAGCAGTTCCACAGCGCCCGCGGGCTCGCAAAGGCATTTCTTGAAGTCCCATTGAACGTCCCCGCGGTGATCCGATTAGGAGGCAACGCGGAAGATCGAGCGATTGCGCTCATGGAACGGGTTAACGACGCTCTCCCTGTGCCCATCGAGGCCTATGGGAAAGATGACTCACCTGATTCCTGTTCAGATCGCCTGGATGTTCTAATAAAGGATTTTCTTCCCGTCGAAGACACTGCGCCACCCATCGAAAAACCCCAACCTGAAGAGCCTTACCAATTTGAAACTGTATCAGGTGGCACTGTCCTTTTCGACCACGCTGCATGTCGCCAGTGTGAGACGCATATCTGCATTGATACCTGTGTTCCAGAAATCCTAGATCTCAAGGACGGCCTCCCTGTGCTAAATATCAGCGTGGAGGAAGCCCGAAAAGGCGGCTGCATCGAGTGCCTCGCCTGCCAGGTTGAGTGCTACTTTGGAGGCAACCGGGGCGGTTATGTCGAACTTCCAATACCAGGGCTGGAGTAAGATTTACCAACCTTCTTCAACAGAGAACGATCACAGGAGCGGATATGTCGATCCTGATCGATGATAAGAAATGCGTCCTCGTCCAAGGTATCACAGGGCGTGAAGGGCGAACGAGAGCCTCCTTGATGAAGGAGTATGGCACCAACATCGTTGCCGGTGTCACGCCCGGTAAGGGCGGCCAGGAGATCATCGGTGTGCCCGTCTACGATACGGTTCTCGAAGCCAGTGAGATGTGTGGGAAGTTCGACATCAGCGTGCTCTTCATACCCGCTCCACTGGTCCGGAGTGCAGCCTTGGAGGCGATCGAAGCTGGCGTAAAACTGCTGGTTATTGTCCCGGACCGAGTCCCGATCTACGATGTGCTTGAGATTGCACACAGCGCGAAAAAGCATAAGGCGCGGTTCGTGGGACCAAACACGCTGGGGGTTCTCTCCCCGGGTAAAGGCGTACTGGGGATGATCGGCGGTCGTGCGGCATCCGCTCGTTCCTGGTTCTTCCCCGGACCGGTAGGGATCACTTCACGTTCCGGCGGCATCACCTCCTCTATGGCCTACTACCTGGCTCAGGAAGGCATCGGCGCGACAACGCTTGTTCACGTAGGTGGAGATGTGGTCGTCGGCCTACCCCACCCCGAAGTTATTAAACTCTTCCAGAAGGATCCGGAGACGAAGGCGATCGTGATGTTCGGCGAGATTGGCGGCAGCCAAGAGGAGCGAGTCGCGGACCTCGTCGAATCGGGCGAGGTGACAAAACCAATTATCGCCTTCATTGGCGGGAAAGCCGCCAAGAGCGGCACACGCTTCAGTCATGCAGGTGCAATTGTGGAAGGCAATCGAGGCACCTACGAAGGAAAGGTAAAGCGTCTGCAGGAGGTAGGAGCCACGGTTGTGGACGCCTTCGGAGATCTGCCTCGTGCCACCAAATCCGTTCTTACGAAGCATGGGATAAAACTATGACCGATCTAAGTTGGAAAACCTCGATCACTGAGATCAAACCGAACGAGGTCCGGCTGCGTGGTTATCGAATCGATGAACTAATGGGATCTATCTCATTCGCAGAGGCTGTATATCTCGCCCTTAAAGGTGAACTGCCTCCAGCGGATGTAGCCAGGATGATGAATGCCATACTGGTCTCATCGATCGATCACGGAGCTTCACCTCCTTCTGCTCTTGCTGCCCGCACAGTGGCCTCCACCGGTGCACCCCTCAACGCCGCAGTGGCTGCTGGGATCCTTTCCATCAATCGCCATCATGGCGGCGCAATACAAGATTGCATGAAGGTCCTGCAAAGTGGGATCGATCGCGTCAATCAATCTGGTGATGCCATCGACAAAATCGCAGCCGATCTCGTTGCCGAACACAAGGCTTCCGGGAAACGGATCGCGGGGCTGGGCCATCGCATCCATACCGACGATCCCCGCACAGCGAAACTCTTTCAGCTAGCGCAGGAGTTGGGGATTGCCAGAGATGGTGTGCAGATGATCAATGCCATTCAGTCTTCATTGGAAGAAGCCGGAAAAGCACTCCCGATCAACGTCGATGGTGCAATCGCGGCTGTGCTCCTTGATCTCAATATCCCGTCTGAACTCGCGAATGCGATGTTCTTCATAGCCAGAGTCCCGGGCCTCATCCTTCAGGCTCATGAAGAGCAGACTCGCGAGCGGCCAATGCGCCGCATTCATCCCACAGAAATCTCATACGACGGTCCCGCGCCGCGATCTTTAGATTGATAGGCAAGTCATCCACGCTTGGAGGTCTGTGATGCCAAACTCGATAGCCGATCTCATCCCAGAAATCAACCAGATCCAGGACGAAGATTTACGAGGAAAGGTCATCGCGGTTTGGGAAGATGCTCTCGCAGAAGGAGGTTGGCAGCTTGACGACCTCAAGACGATGCCCTACACGCTCCTTGTAGATAAAGTTGAGATCACCTTCCCCGAACACGTGAGCGTTGTCTGCAGATTGTGCATCGCCATGGAGGAAGTCCTCGCTGATGCCTATGGAGAACGGTATTCGATCGACAAGGATGTGCTGATCGCCGGCGCGCTGTTAGCGGACGTTGGCAAGCTGCTTGAGTTCAGCCGTGAGGGGGAAAAGTTCGTTTGGGCCAGCACCTACAAATACCTACGCCACCCCTTCACCGGAGTCGCCCTGTGCTATAAGCATCAAATCCCAGAAACTGTCATGCATATCGTGGCGACCCACTCCTGGGAGGGAGACAAATTCACGCGACGACCAGAGTCGATTATCTTTCACCACGCCGATTTCACCGATTTCGACTTGACAAAATACGCATCAAAACACCCATGATTATGGAACCTTCAGGATAAAGAGGATCGCATGGGACAAACCTTCGCTGAAAAGATTCTCGGACGCCATTCCGGCAAACGACAGGTGAAACCTGGCGATATCGTCGAGATCTCACCACAGGTCGCGTTATCGCACGATAATACCGCCGCCATAGTGGGTATCTTCCAGCAGATGGGCGGCAAGAAGGTATTTAATCCGGGGATGCATGCGATCTTCCTCGATCATGCTGCCCCTGCTCCAACAACTAAACACGCTGAAAATCACCGCATCATACGCGATTTTGTGCGTGAGCAAGGGATCCCCCACTTCTTCGATGTTGGCCGAGGCATCTGCCACCAGGTTCTCATTGAGGAGGGATTGGCACTTCCAGGCGAGATTGTCCTTGGCTCAGATTCGCATACTCCTCACGCAGGAGTTATGGGCGCTTTCGGCGCCGGCATCGGCCGCAGCGAGATGGCCTCCATATGGGCGGTCGGTACACTCTGGCTGCGAGTTCCGGAGAGCTTGAAAATCATCGTTACCGGAAAGATGCCAGCTTGGGTTACTCCAAAGGATCTTGCCCTGAAAATCATCGGCGATCTCGGAGCGGACGGCGCATTGTACCTGTCCGTCGAGTGGCACGGAAACGTGGTCGCGGACATGAGCCTGAGCGAACGTGCGACCCTCACCAATATGGCGGCTGAGATGGGCGCGAAGAACAGCTACATCCCGCCGGATGATAAAACCCTCGCCTATGTCTCTGACCGGGCCAGACATGATTTTGAACCTATGCTTCCGGATCCAGATGCTGCTTATCTGCAAGTTCTTGAAATCGATGCCGGCAATTTAGAGCCGATGATCGCCTGCCCGCACACTGTTGACAACGTTAAACCATTGTCGGAAGTCGCGGGCACGAAAGTTGACCAGGCTTTCCTGGGAACTTGCACGAACGGCCGTCTGGAGGACCTCGCTTCTGCCGTAGAAATCCTGCGCGGGCGGAAGCTTTCTCCCGGGACGAGGATGATTGTCATCCCAGCTTCCTCCACGGTATTGAAGGAGGCATTGCGCAAAGGGTATGTCGAGGATTTTCTGAACGCTGGTGCACTCGTGGAGAGCCCTGGCTGTGGACCCTGCATGGGCAACCACCTGGGGATCCCTGCACCCGGTGAGGTGACGATCAGCACCGCTAATCGCAATTTTCAAGGCCGAATGGGGACGAAGGAAAGCGACATTTATCTCGCTAGCCCTGCAGTCACCGCCGCCTCCGCTGTCGCCGGGAAGATCACGCACCCGAATACCCTGGATTGAGGAAGACGATGGAAATCATCCGTGGTCGAGTATGGAAGTACGGCGAAAACATAAACACCGACGTCATCTTCCCTGGAAAATACACTTACACCATCAGCAAACCAGCAGAAATGCCGGCGCACGCCCTCGAGGATTTGGACCCCGACTTCGCCAGCGGGGTCAAGCCCGGTGACATTATCATCGCCGGAAAGAATTGGGGCTGCGGCTCCTCACGCGAGCAGGCAGTGACCTGTTTGAAGGAGGGCGGCCTTGGAGCAATCATCGCTGAATCCTTCGCTCGTATCTATTATCGCAATTGTCTGAACGCCGCGCTTCCGGCGCTCATTTGTCCCGAAGCCGTCCACGTCATCCAGGATGGCGAACAGGTTGAGATCGACCTGGACAAAGGCGAGATCCGCACAAGCAAGGGCCTTTACACATTTAGCCCTCTCCCCGAGGTTGTCAGGGAGATTTTCGATGCCGGTGGGCTTATCGCTCACACGAAGAAACGACTCGAAGCCGTGGATTAGCACCCCATCCACCATGTCGAATGCGGGATGTATGCCTATGGATAACCATCCACTTCAGGTGAACGGGTTCCTAGAGTACTCAGTCATGTTGAATAGGATGGGATGTTGAGCTCACACGGATGAAGGATCCAACGTTACGAAATCTATGGAAGGCAGTGTTTTGGGTTTCCTTTCCATTCGGGATCCTGTCCTTCGTGCTGCCGATCTATGGTCGTCAATTGGGGGCATCCGCGCTCGAGATCGGGGGGTTTTTCTCTGCCGTCTCGGTTGTTCCGGTTATCGTTCGCCCCTTCCTAGGGCGAATAATGGACCGCTGGGGTCGGCGTCCCTTCCTGCTTATGGGATTATTCGGCTATGCCGTTGCGATGGTCGTCTTCAGCTTCTCCAACAGCATTCTCCAACTCACGGTCGCTCGCTTCATTCAGGGACTGGGCCAAGCCTTCCTCTGGCTAGCCGCCTTCACAATCGTTGCCGATGTCGCCCAGGAAACCGGCCGCGGCTACGATTTCGGTCTGATTGATGAAGCAGTTAGCCGCGGCGCTTTGATTGGCACAACTGCGGGTTTCATTGCACTCTTCAGCCTTGATCAAATAGTTGCAATAGGGGGTCAGGTTTGGCTCATCCTATTCGCCGGCTACACCATCCCGGCCTTGATTGCCCTCGGCATTGGCTGGCGCGGCGTGTCGGAAACCCGACCCCAGAGGAGCGGAGAAATAATCCACAGCCAGCCTCTCTCTAGGCAGCTCTTTACCTTGATGATCATCGTGTTTTTTACCGGCGCTTCTTCAATGATGATCTGGCCGTTGCTTATGATCTTCCTGCAAGATACGCTCGGTGCGGAGGTGTGGGGATTGGCGATCGCCTATTTACCGGCCGCGCTTATCAGCGCATTCCTTCCATCACGAATGGGAAAACTCGCTGACAGATTCGGGCGCAAACGTCCAATGGCTGGCGGCTTGATCTTAGGCGCCCTGGCCTCACTGCTCATTCCGAATCTACGTTCGCTCGGAGCCCTGGCGATGCTCTGGGCGATAGAGACTATCGGTTACACTGCAGCCATACCTGCAGAACGTGCTTTTGTGGCCGACATCGCCGGGGAGGATTTCCGAGGAACGAGTTATGGACTTTACACTTTCGCGTATTTCCTGGGCGCACTCATCGGTCCAATTGCGGGAGGATGGTTCTATGATCGTGCAGGGCCGGCTGTGCCTTTTTACATCAACGCCGGCGTGCTTGCACTTGGAAGCATAATGGTGCTTATCTTCTTGCGTGAATCTAGCCGCCCCGCAGCTGTCAGAGCGAGTTTATAAAACCTGAGATTTCAAGAGGTATATCACCACACTGTCTCTTCAAAACGGAGAGGCGGAACGATAAACGAGAATGAATTGAGAGGAGCCTTAATCAATGTCAAAATATCGAATCGCATGGATGCCGGGTGATGGCGTAGGCGTGGATGTTATGGGCGCCGCGCGGATTGTCCTCGACGCCGTAAAACTCGACGCGGAATTCATCCCTGCGGATATAGGCTGGGAATTCTGGTGCAAGGAAGGCGATCCGCTCCCGGCGAGGACGATTGCCTTATTGGAAGACTGCACCTGCGGATTATTTGGCGCCATCACCTCAAAACCCACGGAAGAAGCAGAACTTGAACTGGCTCCGGAACTACAAGGTAAAGGGCTATCGTACCGAAGCCCGATTGTCCGTCTCCGGCAGCATTTCGACCTATATACAAACCTTCGACCTTGTAAGGCATACCCGGGCAGCCCTCTGAATTACCGCGATGACATCGACCTGGTCGTCTTCCGAGAGAATACCGAGGGTCTGTACAGTGGGGTCGAATTTCATCCACTCCCACAGGAAGTACGGGAGACGATGAAAAAATACAACCCGGCAATGGGGCGCTTCGATGCGGTTCCAGAAAATGAGCTTGCGGTCAGCCTGAGAGTGATCACTAATCACGGAGCACACAGGATCATCCGCCAGGCGTTCGAGTATGCCAAGCGATTTGGCTACCCGACGGTTACACTTGTTGAGAAGCCGAATGTCCTGCGTGAGACAAGCGGTCTGATGATCCGAGAAGCCCGCAAAGTCGCCAGCGATTACCCGGATATCGAACTCTGGGAAACCAACATCGATGCACAGATGATGTGGCTCCTGAAAAACCCCGACGACTACGGCGTGCTCGTAACGAGCAATATGTTTGGGGACATCCTATCCGATCTTTCTGCGCAGTTGGTCGGCGGCCTTGGTTTTGCCTCCAGTGGAAACATCGGTGATAAGTTCGCGGTCTTCGAGCCCACACACGGGTCAGCGCCAAAGTATGCAGGTCAGTTTAAAGTTAACCCGATCGCCATGCTCCTTGCCGTGAAGCTCATGCTCGATTGGTTGGGAGAGACCGATATGGCTCAGTCTCTCGAGGACGCGATCGCGAAAGTGATCGCTGAAGGAGAAGTCCAGACGTACGATATGGGCGGAGAAAGCACGACGCTCGAAATGGCACATGCTATCGCCAGTAAACTATAACCGCTCACAAATACGTTTTGACCTTGGAGGATACGATGACATCGATCAGCCGGAAAATGGCTGAATTTACCGACGGGCTGCACTATGACGACATTCCGCTGGATGCGATCTACGAAGCAAAGCGCTTCTTGCTGGACAGTATCGGCTGCGCGTTGGCCGCAACGCAGAACGAGGATATGCAGGCCATGTATCGCTTCACAGAGAAACTCGGCGGCACACCGGAAGCGACTGTAATCGGGACGGGCTCTAAAACCAACGCTCCGAATGCCGCACTGATGAATGGCTTGCTCATCCGCGCCCTGGACTACAACGACATCTACTGGGTTCAAGACCCAAGCCATCCATCAGACATCCTCGGGGCTGTTCTCGCTTCTGCGGAAGCCAATGGGCGAAACGGTGCAGACGTCCTGATCGCAACCGTCATCGCCTATGAACTGGAAATGCGCTGGTGTCATGCAGCCACACCGGGGATCCGGGAAGTCGGTTGGCACCATGCCTCACTAACACAATTTGTCAGCCCGCTCGTCGCCGGCAGGTTGTATGGATTGGGAATTAATCAGCTCGTCGCAGCCATGGGCATCAGCGGCAGCAGTCACTTCACTCTCGGCGGTGTTGTCGCCGGGCATCTCACGAATATGAAGAACACCGCCGACCCCCTCGCCGCTCAAGCTGGTGTGTACGCCGCGCTGATGGCTCAGGAGGGTTACGAGGGTCCGGTGCATGTGATCGAGGGGAAAGAAGGGTTGATCGAAGTCCTGAATAACGTTACCTGGGATACGGATGCCTTGCTTGATGGTCTTGGCGATGAATATCTCATCACAAAGTGCAGCTATAAGGCCTTCCCGACGGAGGCGCTCACGCACCAACCCATCAGCGCAGCTCTAAAAGTAATCCGCGAGCATGAGATCCAGCACGATCAGATTCAAGAGATCCTTGTAGAAACGACTACTCGCGGTGCGGACATCCTTTCGGACCCGAGTAAATACGAACCCGATACGAAGGAAACAGCCGATCACAGCCTACCCTATGTAATCGCCGCGGCCGTCGTTGACGGGAATGTATTGCCCGAGTCTTTTGAAGACCACAAATTAAGGGATCCGGACATCCGAGCGACTCTGCGGAAGATTAAGGTTCTCGCCGATCCCGAGATCGACGCCTTGTTTCCTAAAGTAAAGCGCGCCTGTGTAACGATCACGCTGCAAGATGGGAGCAAGCACAGCGCGCAAACGGATTACGCGAAAGGCTCACCGGAAGATCCTATGAGTGACGATGATCTGTTTGCGAAATTCCGGGCGAATGCACACAAGACGATGGGTGAGGGAAGAATTGATGACATCATTGAGCAGACAATGGGATTTGAGCGCTTAGCCGAACTCGAGTCCTACATGGATCTGCTCATCTCAGAGAAAGCATGAAAAACGATCGGCTGATTCCTTAATGGTGTACCTAGCTTCCATTAGATTAGCCTGATCCTTCAACTCGCCAAATCTGACGACCAATGTTGCCGCGAAATGGTGAATATAAGTGGAATTACGTGCTTATGTGAGAAGGACACAAACGAAGCTGTAACCTGACCGATATTCCCTCTAAATAATTGCCGCAGACACTAATTCACAAACGCCTTTTGGGTCCAATAAACATAACTGCTTCCCAGCAGAGCGATTGCAATACCGATATCCAATATGGCCACACTTATCAAGAATGGGTAATTGTTGTGGGCCATCCTGGATAAGGTCACACCCGCCAGGATCATGATCGTTAACGCAGCAAAGAAACCCGGACTGAAAAATTGCCAGATCTTTGGCTTAGATAAACCATCAATCCTGATCAGATTCTTTTTAATACTCTTCGTGAAAAGGTATTTTGCTTTCAATCCACCGAGGGAGAGCCCCGCAAATCCGGCGATCCAGGGCCACGCCAGTCCTGGTTCCATCGCCTCTGCTTCAATCAGCAGGCTGATTCCTTTTTGCAGCAAGCGTATACCGCCTATATACCAGACGAAAGCGGCTAAGAGGTTTAGAGTACGGACGGAAACTGTGAACATTCGCATTCCATCAATCCTTGGATACCAGGTTTTCGCGGCTATTTCTTGGTGAATATTATATCTACTCAGGTATGTCATTCTGAGCGACCGCAGGGAGTGAAGAATCTCGGTTATGCTGTATGATCACTACGTTGGGTGAGATTCATCGTCGCTCCGCCCCTTAGAATGACAATACCGCGAGGGGTCTGAATAGTTCCTTGATTTTATTGTAATCGAATTAATTGCAGAGAACTTATCCTGTATTAAGGGGGATTCCCACATCGTATCGGATGGGAACCTGATGGTAAAATCGAGAAACTCCGATATACAAGAGCGTGGAGGCTCAAGAATAACGTTGCGGCAAACCCCATGAAGATCTTGGCTATTAGTGACCGTGTAGATGAGCGCGTCTATTCAGAGCACATCCTACACAACTACGGAGATGTTGATCTCTCTGTAGGTTGTGGTGACCTGCCCTATTACTATCTTGAATTCATTGTCTCTATGGTAAATCAACCGGTTCTTTATGTACACGGAAATCACGATGCGGAGGTTCTTCATACTGCAACTGGCCGCCGAGTTATTAAGGCAGAAGGCTGCGATCTCATCGACGGACGTGTCGTTAATGTCAAAGGCTTAATATTCATGGGACTGGGCGGATCCATACGATATAAACCGGGAACTCCCTTTCAATACACCGAGGCACAAATGCGCGCTCGCGTCGCCAGATTGATACCCCGATTGCTCATGAATAAGCTGCGATACGGTCGGTTTGTCGATGTGGTCGTCACACACTCACCGCCCTATGGGATTCACGATAGTGCAGACCGAGCGCATGTCGGCTTTAAAGTATTCTTGACGCTGATGGCCTGGTTTAAGCCGCGTTTCTTATTACACGGGCATATGCATGATAGACGTTATAACGCCCAGACGCGTACAACTTATCGCGACACAATGGTCGTAGGTGTATTTCCTGTTCGCTCTGTTGAGGTCTAGAGATAATCCGAAAAGGATACAGCCCGCGTAGATGTACGCCAGCTGGAAGTTGATCCTAAATAGCCACAGCAAGTTGGGGATTGGATCAATCGCTACCGGCAAACCATCACTGGTATCTTTGATTCTCGCAGCACTTGATCCACGGTACTGCCAAGCACAACCTCTTGAACCGGCTGCATCCCATACCCTCCAATAATAATCAAATCACATTCGTGTTCATCGGCTGATGCCAGAATGGTTTCAGCCTCTGGGCCACTTTTCATTAAGGTAACAGCCTGCGCACCATGGGCTTCAATATACTGCTGGGCTTGATCCAAAATCTTCGACGTAACTTTCCGCCCTTCAGTTATGGTCAAGAGCACTAAGTTTGTATTCCACTGGACATTCAAATAGGTTCCAATGAAAAGCGCCTCCATGGCTTTTGGGCTGCCGTCGAAAGCAAGCAAGGCCCGAGTCATCGGTGAGGGTGTTCCCGGCACTGCGACAACGGGTCTGGGACAGCGTTGGATCATCGTTCTGAAACCTGAATTCAGCCTGGCAATTGGGTAACGTCCTGGAGGATGTGCCAGGCTCACAACCGCAAGATCGACCCAGCGAGCGCGTTCGCAGATCTTCCGGGATATGCCCCCAACATCGATAGCCATCTGCCCTTGTATTCCTGAAGCCTGGCACCGCTCGAGAAACTCGATCTGCACTGCTCGCGCCTGTTGCATATCCATCTCGGAATCTGTGGGGATCACATGTAGACCACGCAGTCCGCCGTCTTCGCGGTGCGCTAGCAGCAACGCTTGCTCAAATGCCCGCCAACTTTCTACCGTACCGCTGATAGGAATCAATATCTCTGTGAATAAACGATTTTCACTACGCGCCGCGACGCGCTTTTTTCTCCATTCTCCCGGGGCAGGACCGGCTTCAAGCTCGTCTGGTGTTACCCTGTCGAATATTTTTTGCCACATCCGTGATATTTTTCGAAGAAACCCGGGGCTAAACCGTTCGGCGAGATCACTCGCTGCTTCTTCGGGTTCGATATCCCACCCTAACGCTTTCTCCAGCGTGTTTCTGTGCTCGTATACCCATAAGTACAGATCTGTCACCGTACGATCCGGAAACTCTCTCAGGAGGCCTCGGTCTCTGATTGCACTCGCCACAGGCAGGTAGAACTCATCGAACCAATATGTGACAGCCTCATCATCAGAGATCTCCTTCATTCCGTCCTTACTTAGGAAGTCACGAACGATTGAAATCTGCTGTTCAAGCCTATGGTACTGCCCTGGAGCGGTAACGCTCATATCCGCATTTGGGCGCAATACATCCAGGTGGGACGACTCCAGAAAATCAGCATATTCAGCTTTAACAATGAGATCATCGGGCTGGATATCTGGTGAGATCGCTACTTTTGTAACTACATCCGTCACGTAGGCCTGGATATGGGTTGCGCCGAGCTGCCGGGCAACCGATACACGATGATTTCCATCGAACACAAAATACACATCGCCAATCTGGTAAACCTCTATAGGTGGTAACCCCGTCAATTCCATCACCGCCGCTTTAACTCTTGCCCATCGACCTTCATCACTATCGTGAAGTGGCAGGAATTTGCGAGTGAAGTCCTTGTAGCGCCCTACACTTCCCACAATCGCATCCAGCGGTACTTCTTTCAATACCTGCTTCGCACTCTTCATGCCCTTCAGCGAATCGCGCACTTCCTCGTATGAGAGTAGAGCAGCGGATTTGCTGGTAAAACGAGCGAAGACTTCCTGCAGTGCAGCCTTGCGGCGCGCGCGGCGGAAATCCTGGACCGCTAATGAAATACTCAATTGATTCATGTCTGACATGAAAAGAACACCCTCTTATAACAATTATCACACCGTTTCAGAAACTCCTGAAGGCCGTGAAGCTCCCTCCTGGCACTCAATTCATCAAGGGGTCGTAAAGTCCCCCCCAGCCTATCCTAGAAACAAACCAATGGCGACCAGCGTGGGAGTGGCGATATTGATGATCACATTCAAGCCCAAGAAGGGCACTAATTTCTCCACACTCTCGGCAGAACGATAGACGCCGACGATGACGGGTACAGCGATAAGCAGCGTAAGCAGCCCAATGAGACTTGTAGGAGGCAGGTAACCAAACGTGACCCCGAGCACGATGGACAGGTAAGCTAGAAGCAAGATTGTGCCATAGATCAGGCTGCTCACCTTTCTGCCGAATATTATCGGAAGATGTCGTCGGCCCACACTTTGATCTGCTTCGATATCCGGAAATTGATTAAGGAGCAGTAAGTTATTAACCAAGAAAAAAGGTACAAGTGAAGCAATAAAGGACGTCCATGAGTATCCGCCGGTGAGGACGAAATCAGTACCCATGACCATCAGTGGTCCAAAAGCCAATCCGGGGGCAATCAAACAGAGAACAGGGTTGCGGGTAAACCAGGGTGTGTAGGCAATGATGATAAGAAGCCCGAGCACACCTAACGGCAAGAGCGAAATACTCCTCCCCCGAAGGAAATATAAGCCAATCAGGGCAGTAATCATTATTGCTGCGAGCGCGACAATCAAGGCTTGCCGCGCGAGCTCAGGCCTCTCAGGCAAGGTGCCGCTGCCGCCGCTAAATGGGGTCCGATGCGTTCTATGGTCTAATCCACTCTTGAAATCAAAGTACTCATTGAAGGCATTGACACTGATATGAGCAGCAATTGCCCCGATAAGCGCCAGGGTAAAATAAATATAATTAACTTCTCCAGTTGACCAAACTGCGGTCCCGAGTCCTACTAAAACGCAGGCTGGAGTTAAGATAACGAAGGGGAGACGCATTGGTCCCAAAAGGTCTTTCAAATTGTTCACGTTGACGTCCTCTCTAAGTCAGTTCGGAATGACTACCCATCAAAACCACTTTTACTTAGCATAAGTTTGTGGCGATTGATTATCCTTGGTTGACATCCTCTCCCCACAGGAAGAAGATCATATCTTGCTCTACCGTTTGTACGCCAAATTGTTGGTGCAGCATTGCCAGAATCTGAGAGCGGTGATCCATGGCGTGATTGGCCAGGTGCAGGAGCACTTCCCACTGTTGCGAACTCGATACTACACCACGGCTGGCAATCTCATAACGAACCACTTCATCCAATTGTGCCTGGTCGAGCGAATAGATAAAATCGAGAAATTCAGCCTTTGCTTCATCCCATTTAGCTTTCACAGCCGTCAGCGATGAATAATCCTTAATATTGAGATGTGGAAGAACTTCCTCTCCCTTCAGTCGGTTAACCCAGCGGTGATGGCTGCTGATCATGTGGATGACATGATGGCGAATTGAACCCGATGAATAGCCAAGCTCCTGTGTGAATTGTTCATCCGTCAGTTGGCAGATGCAATTCCAAACACGTTCAAAAGCCCAGTAGGTATAATCGTAAATCTTGCGAATCGCCTCAGGTGTCATCACGATCCTTATCGTCAGCGGTTCCATTCCGACTTCATAGCGGATACTAACGCACAACCGTTAGTATTTAGAGATGGCATCCTTTAAACACACGCGGGCATCATCCGAAAACCAGCACTTAATAAATGCATCTTCCCGTTCCGATAATTGCGCCGCGATCTCTCTCTCAACAGCATGTACTCGACTACTCTTGATCAGAGAGAATGCTTCCAGGGAGTCCGAGGACAGCTCTCTCGCTTTCTCAATCGATTGGGATACCACTTCTTCTATGGGCAAAATCCTATCAATGACACCCAATCGTTGTGCTTCTTCTGGTTCGAGGAACCCGCCTGAATCCATGACATCGCGCGCATTCCGATACCCAATTAATTTCCTGAGAATGCAATCCGCCACATAGGGAACGGGAACCCCTAACTTAATCTCATTCAACCCTATCAACTTGCGCCCCTCTGAAATAAATCGGTAATCACAACAAAGGCTTAAAATACAGCCACCCGCAATCGCATGACCTGTAATCCCGGCGACGAGGGGTTTGGATGTTGTCAACATGCCAAGGCACATCTGATTGAAGGACTGGTAAAAAGATCGGAAATCCTTCTCACCGAGAGCGAATAAATTCGGGATATCTAAGCCGATGGAGAAGAATTTATTGTTTGAGCTAGTAAGCACCATCCCGAGCACATCAGGATCTGCAGCTTGGCTCTTAAGCGCTGAGTCAAGTGCAAGAACAAGGTCGCCATTGATTGCGTTTGTAATCCCTCGATTTAGCTTTAGGATCGCGACCTGGTTTTGATGCTCTATCGTTACGAATTCTTCATCCATCATGGACACCTCACGAGTATCAGCTGCCTGCTCTTGCTTGCAGGTCGTAGACTCTAAATAACCACTTCATCACATGACCCTCAAAAGGTTAGGTCGTCCACTCATCATGGACTATCCCAATAAGAAACCACTCTCCCCCATCTTGCATAAAGACTAGCCGTAAGCTTCGCCAATCGAGTCCACCATAGTCAGGGTTAAAGCCTGTGAAATGATATTCAACCATCATCCCTCCAGGATAGAAATCCGGAATATTATTGATCGTCCCTCCCTCGCCCCCTATCCGCCGGTTATATCCAATCTCCTCTGCATTGGCGAAATCCTGATCGTAAATGAACTGGTCGTAATACTGTTCGAAAGTGAGTTCGATCGGCGCCCCAGAACCATCGTATACCCCCCATAGGAGCACCGTATCCTGAGAGAGGAGATTTGGGACATCCTCGACTGTGACCGTAATGTCCGCCTCGCGCACAAACGCATAGGGAGAAAAGCGTATCCCCAGCGTTGGATGGACCAGACTCGCAAGCCGATCCAGATCTCGATCGTGCAGTGCTTCCATAACCCTATCAGCTTTATGACTGATCATCTCCTCTGTTGAGACGGGGGGAGCAGTGGATGTTGCCGGCGGGATTGTGGGGGAAGGAATTTCAGCGGCTGCAGCGCAGGACACGACGAGCATCGATATGAACAGGATTAGTAATAAGCAGAAGGCTTTCATACGCAATACCTCTTTCGAGCAGCGATCCATACTATTGAGCGTCGGGTTTTTAGACATCAGGCTTGTCTTCCATCTTCACCAGGGCGGTATCGATGGATTGTATTTGTGCTTTCAGCACGCGCAGCTCTTCGATGGAGCGATCGCGTTCATTATCTCTTAGGTCGTCAAAATTAAGCCGATCATCATATTCTGATACTAAAAGGACAAGAAGCTTCCTGCGTTCTTGAAGATCTGCGATCAGTGCTTTTGGATCGTCGCCTTTTCCCATATCTAACCTGCGCCCTGGCTAAGAGATTCTAATGGAAACCGGTCGCTCATACCACAATCCTTCTAATCATCAATACCGCGCCTATCGGCAGCGAGATTCGCGAGTCATATCGCGACGCAGTTCCCTGCAATTATAGAAATAGGTCTGCCCCAGCATACCAAATGGCAGCCGGGGCAGACAATCAACGTTCTTGAATGTGGATCAAGCTTCCTTCGTAATTTCCTCTACTGCTTTTTTTCTGCTGCCTGACCGATCTTTGAGACTTCATCCCCCAGATCCATAAGAAGGTATAGTCCCTCAGATATTGCGCGCAGGAAAACAAAAAAGAATCCTGCGATGGCAATAAGGAGCAGTGGTGTGGATAGATTAGCGACCATCTGATTCATCGTGACGATGGCGCCTTGGAATTGCACACCGGCGACCGACAATAAGAAGACGATCAGGTTGATCACGAAAAGCACAATTACTGCAAGAAATAACCAGGATAACAGCATCGCTTGAGATGATGTCGACATTAGACTTTTGCTATTAAATAATTTGCCGTCATCTTCCTGAACATCTGTTGTGTTCGTTTCCATTTCTTCTGTCATATTTTCCTCCTCAGGAATCATCTACTCCCATACGCATTGCACCTAAGATCTGAGCGCTGCGGCGAATAGCAGAAAGCTTTGATCTACCGGAGAGAATTGTAAGCGATTATTTCTTACTTGGTAACGCAATTTGAAGTGCAAAGTTAGCGGACTCTTTCCACGAGGCAGATTAAGTTTAAGGGTCTGTCTGGGTAGGTTGTGCGCTTTCCCTATTCGTATGACCGTTTCAGCTTCTCATCCAGTTTAGCTTTTACGGATGGCCACTCGCTGTCAATAATGCTGTAGTAGATAGAATCGCGGATATGGCCATCCTCCACAATCATTTGCTTACGCAGGACACCCTCTTTGACCGCTCCAATCCGTTCAAGGGATGTTTGTGATCGCTGGTTGCGCACATCGGTCTTGAATTGCACGCGAATGCAGCCCAGCGTCTCGAAAGCGTGCTTTAAAAGTAAATACTTGCACTCGGTATTCACTCCAGATCGCTGATATGCCCTGCCATACCAGGTCCCACCGATTTCTAAAGCCCGGTGGTCTTCTCTTATATCCAGGTAGCGTGAACAACCGATGGGTTGATTTGATTCAAGGAGAACCACTGCAAATGGCAGGTCTGTCCCCTGCGCTGCTCGGGCGAGCAGCATTTTTACAAGCTCGTACATTTTTGCTTCTGTGTTGATATTTCCGTATGGCAAGAACTGCCAGATCGTCTTATCCTGTCCAACGACCGCCAAATCGGGTACATGAACTTCTGAAAGTGGTTCCAAGCGCACAATAGAGCCAGTGAGGATAACAGGTTGAATATTCATCATAGAGAATCAGCCTCGTCCTGTCTGTAGTAGTAATAACCCTTAGCGTATTTTAACCTCAGCCTACACTGATCGAGACTGGATCACATACAAGCAGCGGTTATAGTCTGAACCTGATACTCTTCCTGGGCGATTGATCGTCCCTATCGTGGATCCATGCGGGAGAAGGAACCAATCGGCTTATTGATTCCTTCCCCCTTTGGGTCATACCTTTACTTACTCGAATAGAAAATGCTAAACGCAATGGCGAACAAGCCCAAAAGTATAGCATTCACCCACGCAAATGGCGGAAGGTCGGCAAATAACAATCCATATACCAGCACTAGTGTCCCCAGGATTGTCCAAACGATCTCCATCTGGACAACGATTTTCACCTCCGAGAATGTCGTGGCTCTATATGAAAACCAGGAGCTCACAGCAAAACCAAGCACAGCAGCACCTAGCAGCCGGTACACTTCTGTTTCCTTAATTGGCCATTTTACGAGGTTCCCCCACACTTCCGGTATGAGAAGATAAGCGAGACCGAAGAATGCAGCAATGATGGCGTGAATGAGAAATGTGGTCTTCAAACCGGATGATACTCTCTTTTCCATGATCCTATCCCTCCTCTTTATTTTGTGTCCACAATGGCGGCAGTGTTAAGATTTACTTCAGGCTTCACCTCCTCTCGCTTGATCATCTAAATCTGACAGCCGATCTCGAGTTCTCCGCCCTGCCCGCATCTGTCGTGCTTCTCAGTCGACGGATTAGGAGGGGCGTGTGCTCATTTTCCTCGCCACGATGATGAGTTCTCCGGGATATTTCGATTCATGTAACGATCGATCATAATCAGCAAAGACATCGATAACCTCATAGCCTGCCCGCGCTAATAAATGTTCGGCTTCAAATCGGAACAAGTACCTCATTTTGAAACGATGAACGAGCCGTTCTTCTGTGCCATCAGGATGCGTCACATAATAAATGAGCTCATTGTCGTTAATTTGGTTAAAGAGATCTCTTGAGATTGTCTGATGCCGCCGAACGACAACTCGCCCATCTGGCATCTGGAATTCAGGTTCTTCACCGCCCTCAGACAAATAACTATCCTCGGTTAGGTGTGGTAAAGAGGGATTGAAGATATCAAGAATGAAAACGCCCTCATCGATCAGATGCCGCCATATCGAGCCCAGGCAGCTCAATTGATCCTCAACCGTAAGAAGATGTTGGAATGGGCGGAAGGGAATGATCGCTAACGAAAACCTGTCCTCAAGCATGAAATCGCGCATATCAGTGTGGAGGAGCTTGATTCTGGTTCGCACTTCTTCAGTCTCATCTAAAAGCTTTGTGCGACAAATATCGAGCATAGCTGGCGATAAATCGAGACCGGTGATATCAATCCCTGCTCGAGCGATGGGGATAAGGACTCTTCCCGTTCCGCAACCAACCTCTAAAACTTTTCCCTTCGAAGCGATCGCCATATCTACGTAGAACGAGACATCTTCTCGTGAGCGATACGGACCTACATGATCGTAGAGTTCAGCAACAAACTGATATTCTGTATACCCTCCACTTTCATCCATTCGTGCATTACCTCATTCATTCCCTGTTATTTGCGTTCGTTCCAGGTGGTTTAGATCGTGCGTTAAAAGTATTCCGCGTAAATCTGACCAACACCCTATCCTGGTTTCTATCCTGCGCCCCTGCACGAAACCAATCCGCTAATCTCAGCAGAATAACACGACAACTGCCCACTCTACTGCGGATATGACCAATGCCCCCACCCCACTAAACGCGGTCCCAATGATAAAACCTCGGAAGTGAAAACAATAATCCTTATAGCCCCCTAATCCCTCTGTACCAGGAAGGATAATTGCCTTGGGCTGGATCGCAACAAATATCATCCAATCGATAATTAACAAATCAAAGATATTGAAAACCATTAGAACGATGAATGTAGAGAGGGCATAGCTCCAAAAACCTACCTCTGGTGTGATAAGGCGAAGTCGCCCGAGAGACAATACCGTAATAGTGATGATTGACCCGAAGAATAGCGCGGCAATAAGAGGTCGGTACGCCTTTGCCTTCGCGCTCATCTCTCCGAATGCTTCTTTTACGTCTGGCGGATAATCACCAACCCACATATCTGGAGCTATCCTGAAGCTAATCAGCATAACAATCGAAAGGACGAAGCTCAGTAGAGCACCAAAGAGAAGAGCATTTGGGAAAAGCTGTGAGAACTCGATGGATCAAACCTTTCTCGTTTCAGGAGTTTGTTCAGACTCCAATTATCGGTTAGATGGCAGTCACAACCCCGGAAGCCTCCGCCCCACCCGCTTGTCCAGTATCTTTGAGTACAACACTCAACGCAATCACCCATATGATGATCAACAGAATCGTGTACAGGCCACAGAAACCTATACCGACTTGTCCTAGCATGAACTGCAAATAAACCGTGGGGACATTCGCATAGATTCCAGTAATCAATACCGGGCTATAGCTGATACCTTGTTGTTTAATCGACAGAATGCCCCAAACTGCTATCCCTAAGAGCGCGATGTAAGCAAACCGCACGAGTGAGTTCCAGATGAATATTCCGACAGAAGCAACTAATGGGATCAACAGCGCTGCCCTCCCCCAAAGATTGAGAATCTGATCTTCATCGATAACGATAGGATTCCCGAAGATCCCTTGAAGATCGATTAACGGCATTGTCTGATAACCATCTTCGTTCACCATGTGCAGTTCGGTGCGCGTGAGGAGAATACCCTGGCTGTACGCTCGGGTATCAATTTCTCTTATTACACCCGTTGTATCGACCGCGATGATGGTTCGGGCTTCTTCGGCGAGAATGAGCGGTTGAGGACCGTTGACATGGGCTATTCCGTTCTCTATGGTGATCGTCGGGAAATCCCCACTCTCATAGGCCATCTCAATATCGTTCTCAACATCTTTCATGGCGAGACCTATTCGGACTGTATTGATACATGTAAGGACGAAGGCGAAGACAACGAAGAAGAGAACGACAACGATCAACCGTTTCTTCGAGGCAGCTTGATAAAAGGAACCACTTCCGCATGGGTATATGAAGCCCTTCAAAAACCAAAGGAGACCTGATGTAAAATCGCCCATTTCATCCGTCGGTGGGTGCGATCTTTGTATGCCATATTCATGTGTCATCTCTTTACCTCATTTCCACAATCTTATACGCACCACAATGCCAGCTCAAATCCCCCCGTGCTGCGCACCTATTCTTTAGCGAGCAAATCCGAAGGAGGCGCTTATCCCTCACCGTAACTACGTTCCGTTAGGGGCAGCTGGGCATCAAGACTGACAGCCAGCTCGCTATCATCTTACAACGAAAAAGCCCGCTCCCTGGAGAACGAGCTCATTATGCAATCGTCGCGCAACGCAGGGGTGCCTGTCCCGAACTCCCGGATAGGACGGGACAGCGACTTGTAAGCCGCGCGGCTGTCTGCAAGAGTCAGTCTTCTTTATCTATTCAGGAACTCGTTGTAACTTTTCGATTCGTTATGCATATTATAGTTAGGAGAACCCTGTGCTCAACTTCCTGGATTTGTACGAATCCTATGCAATTGAAGTTTACCGCTTTGCCCTCTGGCTTGCAGGTGACTATTCAGATGCAGAGGATATCACTTCTGAGACTTTTATCCGCGCCTGGGTGCACAACAGCCCCATTCGCACTGAAACCCTCAAAGCCTATCTCTTCGCAATCACACGCAATATTTATCTGCAACAGCATCGCAAGAAAAAGCGCCAGGTCATCCTTAACGATGTCTATCCTGACCCTGCTCCTGGGCCGGACAAAGTGGTCGAATCTCAACTCGAATTACAGAGAGTCCGGGGAATTCTTCAGTCTTTACAGGAGATTGACCGTTCGGCTTTTGTATTACGAGTCCAGCACGAGCTGCCCTATGCTGAAATTGCCCGTATCTTGGGAATTTCACTTTCCGCGACAAAAGTGAAGGTACACCGCGTTCGTAAAAAGCTGTTCCTTACTCGTGACGACAAGGAGGTCGATTGATTATGGAAATCACGAAGAATGTAATTCTCGACTTGCTGCCTTCGTATTTGGAGAATGATGTGAGTGCGGATACGCGCGCGCTTGTGGAGAAATACCTGGAATCCGACCCGCAACTCGCGAAGATCGCAAAGCAATCCGCAGCAATGGAGTTTCCCCAAGATGTCCCTGTTTCACTCACCAAGGAGGACAAGATGGACGCCTTTCAAGAAACCAAACGATTGTTATATCGACGCACCATAATATGGGCGGGGCTGATTGCCTTTGGGCTTTTATCTTTACTGGGGTTAGCGCTGTTAGCATTCTTTATGCTCGTATCAGTCACCTGATGGGATATCGCGCTCTGCGCCAAAGATCTTTACACAGGCGCAACCTTAAATGCAAGGAGCAAGATGATGAGTATTCCTAAACCAAAAAGATACCGATTTATTAGGGTTATGGGCAGTGGACAAACATACATCAACCTACTTTATCTACTTGCTGCCTTTCCGCTTGGAGTCTTCTACTTCGTCTTCCTTGTTTCCGGGCTCTCGGCAGGGTTCTCCTTGTTGATCATCTGGGTCGGCATCCCCATCCTGTTACTGATGGGCGGCGGGTGGTGGGTATTGGCCAGCTTCGAGCGTTATATGGCAATCCACTTGCTAAAAGAAGACGTCCCTGCCTTGGCGCGTTCATCAAGCAAAGGCTTGGATCTCTGGAGCCGCTTCAAAGCATACTTCACCAACCCGGTCACCTGGCAAAGCCTTGTCTACCTGTTCGTGAAATTCCCGTTGGGGATCGCCACATTCGTAATCCTGGCCACGCTGATAGCCCTCACGCTAGCTCTCCTGGCGATGCCGTTCACATATCCGTTCGTGGCAGAATTTCAAGTGGCTATATTCTTCAATCCGGGTCTACCAACATGGCACATCGACAGCATGAACGATGCCCTGCTCTGCAGTCTAATCGGATTGATCCTGTGGCCGGTGACCTTACACGTTACTAATGGGCTTGCTTGGGTACACGCAAAGTTCGCTAAGCTGATGTTGAGCATGAACCCAAATGAGTGGCTTGCCGCGATCGTTGAAGCCTAGGAGGTTGAATGGCTAATGCACTTCCATTTTCACGAAGGGAGTTATTCCAGCGAGTCGATAGGCGAGCTCGCCTCTCTCGGAGGTCTAGTTCCTCGCCTTGATCGTGATTATCCAAGCCCTAGAAATGTGCTTTCTAAGCCTTGGCAATTATTTTTTTAGTCGCTGGGTATAATTTAACAGCGGGTCTAAATCAAAATCACAGAACTTCCTCACATTCCAAATCCTGGTATGTGAGGAAGCTGCGTTCCAGGTGAAACCACCATATCGAGGGGTGGATCCCACGCCACCACTGCCAGACAGGGATCAACAAATTCCGAACGCATGACAGACGATAATCGTCCCAAAGCGTATCCCAGCTGTAATCTGAGACACCGTGATCATTTAATTGCGCGAGGTATCTACGCAGGAGTGGCTCCTCCAGCCTGGATCGCCGATCCGGGTACCAGTGCAAACCCATCATATATGCGAGATCATCCGTTCCCCGCCCAATATCCCACATGTTCCAATCAATGATCCACGCGTCTTGAGTCGAAGGATCCATAGGGAACATGAAATTCCAGAAATGTGCATCTCCATGGATCAAAGTGGTATTTGTATCGCGGTCGAAAGAGCGGCTGATCGTCGGGAGAGCCTGTTGAACTATCTGCCTGCGCTCATCCGAAATACGATCGCCAAGTGATTCGAGAAATTTAACGAGTTTTTCCATCGCTTGCATAAAGCGACCCTTCCATGTTCTCTCGGGGGAAACGCTGCTACGAAGGATTGCAAGATCTTCATGGTTATCCCACCATGCAGCATGGATTAGCGCAAGCGCATCAATAGCGGTTTCACACAGAGCCTGGCTTGGCGGGATGGGCCATTGCGTTTTCTGGCAGATTGTTGAGAGGTCTTCGAGAAGGAAAAAGGATGAATCCTTTTTCTCGTCATATTCACAAAAGTAGCATTTGATCAACGGAGGATGGGGCAATCTAGGTGCGATGCATGAGTAGAAGTCGGCTTCCTTTTTACTTTTCCCAGTTTTCATCACAAAGGAAGTGTGAGATGCGGGATCGGAACCAGGCGAGAGTTCAAGCTCCAGGAATTCGACAGATCCGCGCGAAAAAGGTGTTGAACAATCAATCTGTTTCTTAAATGACTTAAGTGCGCCTTGTGGGATGATCCCGGCGTCGTGAAGGATTTCTGAAAGCGTTTCTACAGTGAGGTCCATGAAATAGGTTCCTGCGTGGGCGGTTTATAAAGCTGCCAACTTCACAGCGAGTATCATACCAAGAATCGGGCAAGACATTGCGAGATCCACGAAGGATCAAGACAACGACTCACCCGCTCGCGTCCCGGCAGCTATGATAGGCAACCGAACGTCGCCTTTTCTATTTTCAGCGAAATGGATCCTATTTACGGATATGTGATCGAAAGGTATTCGATTAGAACTTCTTGTTCAGATGCATTAAGCTCGGCGCCTTTGCCCACCATTTCCCGCACATTCAGTCCCCATCCTGCCGCGCTCTTCGAGGCGCGCTCGATTCGCTCGAGCGTATGGCATGCCGTGCAGCGCTGCTCGAGAAGCGCTTTTCCGTCGAGTGTTGTCTCTGGTCCAGCGTTCACTTCCGTGGTTGGGGAAACCTCACCCGTTGATCCACCACAGGCTGAAATGAAAACGCTCACGAGCAGCGTAAGGATAACAATCGTGAATGTCGTCCTTCGAATCATCGTATCTCCTTCTATATAACGAGAGGGCTTGAGCTCCCACTGCCGGTATCGATCTCGTTTTGATATTATTTAGATAAATCCCAGTAAGTATATCCGTATATGTTCGATTATAAAACGGTTTCGAGCTTGGCGGTCGATGAATTCCCGCTCGTTACGTTTCCACCCCATCGCTATCCTACAACTTAACTTCCATTTCGCACCGCACAGTTCGGCCTCGCGCAGGATATCGGGACGATGCGTGTGACGGAATCCCCCACTCAGCACACTCCAACGAAGCGCCCTGGAAGGGAAAGCGCGGTCGCCTGCAGCAAGGTGTTAGGCGGTGAATTATCAGAGCAGGTATGTTGCGCCTACCACCCCTTCAACGAATTCGTCGGGCATCTCCTGCGCAAATCGACTCACCGCACGGAAACCAGTGCAATGTGTCGGAATTACCAAACGCGCTTCAGTACTTCGAATAAAATCAATAGTCCGATCGATTTCGTCATCACTTGCTCGGGCTAAGTGGAATCCTCCTATGATCGCGTAGATCGAATCAACCTTGAAAACTTCCTTTGCATGATTTACAGTGTTCACAATGCCCGAGTGTGCACACCCAGATAGTACAATCAACCCTTTCCCCTCGACATTTATCACAATGGCTTGGTCATCCTCGAGGTCATCGGGGAAGAAATCAGAGCCACTACGATATCGTAATTTCTTTGATCTTCCAGATTCTTCAAAACTGTTCCTAGGAATAAAGCCTGTGATCCAGCAACCAGGTTTAAGTTGGTATGGATCCTCTGAGAGGACTAACTTCGCGCCTGCAGCCTGCCATTCCTGTGCAGGAGGTGGCAGAAACGGACCAATCATAGTTCCATCATCCTTTACCCACCAGCGTTCACGAAAGGCTGCAGGATGTGCAACGATTGGAATCCGAGGGCTTTCTAACCACTCCTCAATATCCTTTGCTTTGACTGATGCATCCCACTCTTTATCTTCGGGCAGTAAATCCATATCGATTAACAAATTCGTCATCGCCGCGTAATGGTCTAGATGTCCATGACTAAGAGCAATTATCGCTATAGAAGCGCTATCTAGCTTCATCCGCCGCATATTCTCCATCAAAGCAACTTTTGAAACACCCGCGTCCCATAGAATTTTCCTCTCTAAATCTTCAAGTTGAATTAGGACAGAATAACCATGCTCTGCTAATAATGGCTCATCGGTAAAATACTTTATCTGGTCAGACGACTCAACGATAAGATCAGCCTTGTTGTCAACTAAGACAGTTAAAGATACATGATCTACGGAGCCAATATTAATTGAATTTTGCATCACTCACCTCTACAGAATTAAATACTGCCAGACCTAACCTATTTATTTTTCGCCCCCTAACAGTTTTCCCGTGCACTTTGCGGGGCGAAGCCCCACGTTCCACCACGCGCCCCTCGCGAAGCATCCCCGTAGTGGGCGTAGTATAGCAGAGAGGGGTTTGTGGGGAGTCGCCCTACAAGCCGACTCCATTTGGTTTTCGCGCCGTGCGCGGTGTCCGCTCCAGGGCGCCGTAAGCCCGCCATTGCTTTGATACTTCTTCTATGTCCATTCGGTAAATCCAGCTCTTTTTTTTAACTTATGTAACGAATGCCCGATGCGCTGTTTTAAGGCAACATTTGGCTGATAACCAGAGAGAGAATTGTATTGAGAACGATTGCTGAATAGTAGAATTTACCTATGCTTTTGGCCTTTTTCTCGTTATTTTCTTCAATGACAATAAAATCAAGCCAACTTTGTTTCCACTTGTTAGTTTTGGTTCGATAAATTAGGTGAACGAAGAAACTTAAGAAGATAAAGATGGCACAGAATATTATAGTTTTCATTATTCCAAATAAGTAATAATAACCTACCGAGAAGCCTACAATGATAAAAACTTTCAGAATCTTAAACCACTTTGGTTGCAAGGAATGTGATTTTATGAAATTCAAATCATACTTGAGCTCATCTTGCAGTTTACTCATTTTTACACTTCCAGTCTTACATTCTGCTGATAGAGATGTTGG
>SOIH01000032.1 GCA_004376895.1 Anaerolineales bacterium
CAGTTTCCCCGCCAGATAACGACCGGTAATTGAGCGCTTGTTTTTCGTGACTTCCTCGACTGTACCTTCCGCGACCAATCGCCCGCCTGCTTCTCCGGCGCCAGGTCCAAGGTCGATGATCCAGTCCGCGGCACGGATTGTCGCTTCATCGTGCTCGACGACCAAAATCGAATTGCCCAGATCGCGCATACCCTCCAGAGTTTTTATGAGTCGAGCGTTATCGCGAGGGTGGAGGCCGATGGAAGGTTCATCGAGCACATACAAGACACCCATTAAACGAGAACCAATCTGGGTTGCTAGGCGGATGCGCTGCGCTTCCCCTCCGGAGAGAGTGCCGGCGGTGCGGTCGAGCGAGAGGTATTCCAGTCCCACATCCACCAGGAAGCCTAACCGATCCTCGACCTCTTTTAAAATTCGACCCGCGATTGTCTTCTCACGCTTGTTGAGTGGGCTCTTCCTGCCGCTCAGCCGCCTGATCCAATCCAATTCCTCTGACACTGGCCAGTGTGTGGTCTCGACGATGTTTTTCCCATCCACCGTGATCGCCAGCGCTTCCACTCGCAAACGTTTTCCCTTGCATGATGGACACAAGCGTTCAGACATATATTCCTGGATCTTCCCGCGGATGTAATCCGATTGGGTCTCCTGGTATCGCCGCTCGAGATTACCAATCACGCCCTCGTAGGCGGTCCACCATGTGGAGGAGCGGCCGTCACGGCTCTCATAATGAACAGGAACTTCCTTCCCCTCAGTACCGTATAGAATGACGTTAAGTTTGTCCTCAGGTAGATCCTCGATGGGGGAATCCAGGTCGATGTCGAAGGATTTCGCGGTAGCTTCCAATATCTGCCAATAGTATCCCTTATGATCGCGGCTCTGTTTGGACCACTCCATTGCGACCAGCGCGCCTTCGGCGATAGAGACAGATTTATCCGGGATAATTCGGTCGGGGTCGATTTCGAGTTTATTGCCCAAGCCCTGACACTCTGGACAGGCGCCGTGTGGTGTATTGAATGAGAATGTGCGCGGCTCAATCTCTGTTAAAGTTGTGCCATGATCGGGGCAGGCAAGGTGTTCGGAGAAGGGGATATCGATCGGCGGATCGGCACTCAAGTCGGCGATGTAGAGGATGCCTTCTCCCCAGCGCAAAGCGGTTTCAATCGAATCAGTTAGTCTGGTCAGGAAGGCAGCTCCATCCTCGGCTGCATCGTGGTGGATGACGAGGCGATCGACGACGGCTTCAATGTCGTGTTTCTTGTAGCGGTCGAGTTCAAATTCATCATCAAGCGCTTTGACCTCTCCATCCACTCGGGCTCTGACGAAACCAGAGCGCCTGAGTTCTTCAAAGACAGCCAGGTGAGTGCCTTTGCGACCACGGATCATCGGCGCAAGGATCATGATACGGTTGCCGTCCGGCATTTTGGAGACGGCGTCCACGATCTCCTGGGCAGATTGTTGTTTGACTTCCTTGCTGCAGATAGGGCAGTGAGGTAAGCCAATACGGGCGAAGAGCAGCCGCAGATAGTCGTACACCTCTGTAACGGTTCCGACAGTCGAACGAGGATTATGGGAAACACCGCGCTGATCGATCGAGATGGCTGGGGAGAGCCCATCAATGTAATCGACATCCGGCTTATCTAGCTGCCCTAGGAATTGCCGCGCATATGCCGATAACGATTCGACATAGCGTCGTTGCCCTTCGGCGAAGATTGTGTCGAAAGCAAGCGATGATTTTCCTGAACCGGAAATGCCGGAGATGACGACGAACTTGTCGCGGGGTATCTCGACTGAGATGTTCTTGAGGTTGTGCACGCGGGCGCCAACGACTGTAATTTTCTCTTCCGCCATGTGTATTTGACCCAGGTCGATGTTGGAATAGACGAATCGTTATTATATCAGGCGCTTGAAATTACTTGTTCGATTCGTTGGGGAAACAATATGCGG
This sequence comes from Anaerolineales bacterium, assembly GCA_004376895.1. Taxonomy (GTDB): domain Bacteria; phylum Chloroflexota; class Anaerolineae; order Anaerolineales; family E44-bin32; genus E44-bin32. The sequence continues at coordinate 1,945 of SOIH01000032.1, forward strand.
GGCTGTAATCATGCAGGGTAATAAAACTGACAGAAAGGTGATGTGCGTTATCGGGGGGAGGTCTCCGGCTCTCAACAGTAGGTGCTAGGTATGTCTTTGGTAATAATTAAGCAGTTTAGTGCTAGTTCTCTAGTTGGGGAGGGAGTGTACAGGGGTGAAGAGGGGACTTCAGATTACGTTACAGTCTCGCCGCACCACTGGCAGCGCTCATCCCCATGAGGGATTAAAGCATCACACTTCTTACAGCGAATAAGTTCATTTGGTGGCGCTAAGCCGCCTTCCATATCCGCGGCCATGCGTACTACGTCGTAAGGGCTGATCGGGGCGGGAGTGCCGCCTCGACTGACAAGAGCACCCCCGAGATGCATACCTTTTTCGTCTTCGTGGATGATGTATCCCTGGTCGCGCAGGGCTTTAGCGAGGTCGTCGCTTAACTTGGGACCCAGGCTTGGTCCGACGGGAGGTTCTTGACCTGAAAGGAGGCGCCGGGCTTCGTCGGGAAGCTCATCTATCATCCAACCTGGAAGAGGGTCACCTTTGGTCCTTTGCTCCTCCGTGAGGATTTTTCTGAATCGGCTGCAGGAGTCATCTTTCGAAGATGGGGCAGGAGGGAGCTTAGGCTCAAAGGATTTTGGTCCCGACTCAAGCTCTTTTGAGCACTGCAAGCAGATAAGGACGTCGTGGGAGCCGTTCAGTGCGGGTAACAGCTGCATAGGCTCGCCGCAGATCGGGCAAGGAGTGGATTCGTTGAGGGGATTTGGTGGTGAGAACATTATGATCTAGGGTCAGGCGATCGAGTCTTATAGATGGGTTCGATGGCTTTCTTGAATACTGCAATTAACGGAGAATTGGCGATTCGTTCATGCGCCGAGTTCAGCCGAGGTCCCTGGGTGGAGCAGCCCGGTCCTTTATCTTGGAGAGCTTGCCAAGCGTGTGAGCCTCGTTCGCTTCAAAGAAACGTTCGGCATATTCCGCGTTACGCCATTCGAAGGCTGTCTCGAGCCCTTGTGTTTCTCGGGGCACGAGTAGTGTGGAGCGTACGTACGCTGCACTGGCCGGCGGCGGGTATTTTCCAACCCGACCCAGAAGGAAGAGGGCCGGTCCTGTATAGCCAACGATGAGTAGTATGGCGAGGATGAAAATATCAAAGAGCTGCAAGTCTGCTGGTTTGATGATGCCGAGCGCTAGTGCGCCGAC
>SOIH01000120.1 GCA_004376895.1 Anaerolineales bacterium
ACCTTGATCGCGGCGAGGACGATGGGCAGGCGCTTCGAAAAGGAAGAGGAATCGTATCCTGAACTCAGCCGCATTGCGCTCGACTTACACCCTGCCCCGGGGTTGATCGATCGCATCTCGAAAGCGCTCGATGAACATGGAAATATGGTTGATGGCGCATCGGATTCGCTTGGCGTGATCCGGCGTGATTTGCGCCATGCGCATGATCGATTGACATCTAAGCTGCAACGCTTGATCAGCAATCCTAAAATTACCCCCATACTCCAGGAACCGATCATCACCCAACGCGATGGGCGCTTTGTCATCCCGCTGCGGGTAGAGTTCAAGGGGCGCTTGAAATGTGTGATCCACGATCAATCCGCCTCAGGTGCCACCCTCTTTGTGGAACCGCTGCAGGTGGTGGAATTCAACAATAAGGTTCGCGAACTCGAGCTAGCGGAACGGGACGAGATTCGGCGCATCCTGGCAGAACTCTCGAGTCTCGTGGGCGAGCAATATGAAACCATCCGCAATACGGTCGATGCGCTTGCTCGAATGGACCTTGCATTTGCCAAGGCGCGCTACGCGGAAACAATGCAGGCGAACGAGCCGATCTTACGGCGTTTTGAGCCTCGTTCGGGTGGAGAACACCCCGGCTCGACATTGAAACTCATACAGGCGCGCCACCCGTTTCTGGATCCGGAAAGCGTCGTCCCCATTGATCTGATCCTGGACCCTGACACGTATATACTCGTTATAACTGGACCCAACACTGGCGGGAAAACGGTCACGCTCAAGACAGCCGGGTTGCTGGTGCTGATGGCGGAGTGCGGACTGCATATTCCGGCTGCCTCCGGCTCTGAACTCTCACTCTTCGACGCGATCTACGCAGATATCGGAGACGAGCAGTCGATTGAGCAATCTCTGTCAACATTTTCGGCGCATATTTCCAACATCATCCGCATCCTGGAGAAGGCTGGGGATAAGTCGCTCGTCGTGCTCGACGAACTTGGCGCCGGAACAGATCCACAGGAGGGCGCCGCTCTTGCGCAAGCCCTTCTCCAAGAATTCCTGGGTCGCCAGGTAACAACGATCGTGGCGACACATTTCTCAACGCTAAAGATTTTTGCGCACGGCACCACCGCTGTGCGCAACGCGAGCGTGGAGTTTGACATCGAAAGCCTCTTACCCACTTATCACTTGACGATCGGTCTTCCTGGTCGGTCTAACGCGCTGGCGATCGCCAGTCGATTGGGTCTTGATGAGAAAATCGTTCAGTGTGCACGCTCGATGGTTTCCCCTGAAGAATTGACCGCCGATAAGCTTTTGGATGAGATCCACAAAGAACGTGATTTTGCGCGCGCAGCACGAATAGAAGCGGAGGAAGAGCGGGAGAAGGGGAAGCAGCTGCAGGTCGAGTTGCGACGGCGATTAGATGATATTGAGGCAGAGCGCCAGGAACTCATGCAGCAGGCGCGCGAGGATGCACTGGAGGAACTCGACGTCGTCCGCGAGGAAATGACACTTCTACGCCGCCGGTTGGAAGGCGCCGGCCAATCGTTGGAAGGACTCGATTCGGTCGCGGATGATCTTGAGACGCTGGTGGAGGATCTCGAGGAATCGGTTGCTCAACCCGAACCGGACCATGAAACCCCGCATCGCCCTATCCGACTTGGCGATCGCGTCTATTTGAGGACACTTGACGCCGAAGGGGTCGTAACGGATCTTGGAGACTCAAAGGCGGAGGTGCAGATTGGGCGGCTGCGGGTGAGCGCCGGGCTAAATGAACTCTCTCTTCACGATGAACCGGGACTGGAAAAGAAGGAAAAAGTGAAGCGCATGGAAGCCACCCGGACAACCGCTTTGCCAACCGCCGCGCCACCGCTGGAACTCCACTTACGAGGACTAAACGTCGAAGAAGCCCTCGATGTGCTGGAGCAGCGCCTCGATGCCGCGTATCTGGCCGGCTTGCCCTTCATACGCGTGGTCCATGGCAAGGGCACCGGAAAGCTGCGCCAGGCGATTCGAGCCTCTCTTCAGGGCAATCGCTATGTGGCCTCTTACGAGCCTGGCAGCGCGGGGGAAGGGGGCGAGGGTGTGACGGTGATTCGACTGAAGAGCTAAAACGTTTTTCTTCTCATTTCTTCGAAACCATCACCGCCGATCCCTTTTCGTCTTTATTAATCAAGTCGTAAATACTCAAGCCCACCACGATATACCTAAATAGTTAAAAAAAAATCATAAGAGACCAGAGCATAAGAATCTTGTACACTAAGGTTGCATTCACGGAGATCTTCTTCTGAAATACGTATCCAGCTTGGGGCAATCTCCACTTTATCCCTCGAAGAGAAAGGCGGCAACCTAATGAACCCACTCGTTGAATCTTTAGGCCCAGTCTTCATTGTCAGCTTCGCTCTGCAGCAGTTGATTGAACTGCTTGATCCAATTCTGGACAAGGTGATCAAGCCGCACAAGGAGTGGATCCTAAGCGCCATTGCGCTGGTCGTCGGCTTGCTCCTGACACTGGGTCTCGGTCTGCGCATCCTGCGCCCGTTTGGGGTCACGCGCATGCCGTGGCTGGATGTCCTCCTGACGGCGCTGTTCGTTACTGGCGGGACGAAATGGCTCAACGATTTGCTCAAGATCATCGCCTACAAGAAGCAGGAAGTGCGGGCACGGGCGATGATGGCGGCCCAACAAGTCGCAAAGGATTGATGTAGTTACCGGAAACTGCCACCAGAATTGTCAGAGTGAGTTTAATATCTATTCGAGTAACCGGAGGAAAGCTTTTCAATGGAAGATATTCAGCGCTGCTTTGGAACGGGTGACCCGCTCATGGAGAAATACCATGATGAAGAGTGGGGTGTCCCTGTGCACGACGACCGCCTGCTCTTGGAGCATCTTCTCCTCGACAGCTTCCAGGCTGGCCTCTCCTGGCGCACTATCCTTCACAAGCGGGAGAACTTCCGCAGCGCCTTCCACAGCTTCGACCCCGAACGTATCGCCAAATACGGCGATCGGGATCGGGCTCGATTGCTGGCGGATGCTGGAATCATCCGCAATAAGCTCAAGATCAACGCGGCGATCACCAACGCCCAGGCTTACCTGGACATCATGGACCGCCCCGGCTCCTTCTCGGATTTCCTGTGGTCTTTCACGGA
>SOIH01000050.1 GCA_004376895.1 Anaerolineales bacterium
GATCTCACGAGCATCGCACAAGGGATTTCTCGCTTCGCTCGAAATGACACTTTAAGGAGATCCGCTCTAAATCATGTCATTTCGAACCCCTGCAAGGGGTGAGAAATCCCTGAGAGGACTCAATTTGGCATCCGAATCTGTAGGAAACAAAGTTATTATTTTCAATAGAATGGGATCTCGCGAGTATCGTAATAGGGATTTCTCGCTGCGCTCGAAAAGACAATTAGTGGTGCAAAACCCTTCCCACACTTGTCATTGCGAGGAGCCCGCCAGGGCGACGTGGCAATCTCCGCACAAGAAAGGAGGAGATTGCTTCGCTTTCGGCTCGCAATGACATTAAGGGGTGGACTTCGTCGCCCAGGGATGGGGTCTGTTTCAATAAGGAGGAGTCCTCAAGAGTAACATCTTAGGGATTTCTCGCTGCGCTCGAAATGACATTTGCAGGCGAAAGATTGTTTACGAACCCCCGTAGGGAGTAAGCAATCCCTGAGGGTACTTAACAAACAAAGGGGCTGCCCGTTTTGGACAGCCCCTTCATCCCTAAGGTCGAAGAGCTAGAACAAGCCGGTGATCTTGCCTGTTTCCAGATCCAGGTCGATATTCATGAACGCGGCATGCGTGGCCAGACCGGGCATCGTGCTCATCTTACCCAGAATCGGGTAGATGAACCCCGCTCCTACGCTCGCACGCACCTCCCGGATTGGCACCGTGAAGCCGGTTGGCACGCCTTTCAACAACGGGTCATGGCTCAGGCTGAGATGCGTTTTCGCCATGCACATCGGCAGATCCCCGAAACCCGCTTTCTCGTAGGTCGCAATCTGCTCTTCAGCTAACGGCTCATAGGTTACCCCATCCGCGCCATAGAACTCTTTGCAGATAAACTCGATCTTTTTCTTGATCGGCCAATCCAGCGGGTAGAGGAATTTGAAGTCGCTTGGCTGCTCGCAGGCATCGACGACCGCTTGGGCGAATTCCACAGAGCCCGCGCCGCCATCGGCCCAATGCGTACTCTTGACAGCCGCAAACGCACCCTGTTCCTCGGAGTATTTACGCACCATCTCCATTTCGGCGTCGGTGTCATCTTTGAAGCCGTTGACACAGACGACAACAGGGATGCCGAAGCGAATGGCGTTCTTGATATGGAAGCCGAGATTCGGCAGGCCGGCTTCTAGCAGCTCAAGGTTCTCCGTTGTGTACGCCTCGTCCAGAGGTGCACCGGGGGATACTTTTGGTCCGCCGCCATGCATCTTCAAGGCACGTACAGTTGCCACCAGCACGACTGTATTCGGGATCAAGCCTGAGTAGCGGCACTTGATATCGAAGAACTTCTCCATGCCGATATCTGCGCCGAAACCGCTCTCGGTGACGACGTAATCTGAAACCTTAAGCGCGATTTGATCGGCGATGATGGAGGAGTTACCATGGGCGATGTTCGCGAAGGGTCCTGCGTGCACTAATGCCGGCTGACCCTCGATCGTCTGCATGAGGTTAGGCATGAGCGCGTCTTTCAGTAAGACCGTAACGGCACCGGCCACACCGAGATCCTCAAGCGTGACTGGATCGCCCTTCTTGTTCAATCCGACGACAGCCCTTCCGACTCGCTCGCGTAAGTCGCGTAAGCTCGTTGCCAGGGCGAGTATCGCCATTAATTCTGAGGCTACCGATATATCGTAGCCAGTTGCGCGCGGGAACACCGGGCTAGGCGAGCCATCGCGCAGTTTGTCATCATTAAAACCTACTTTGATATCGCGTAAGGTCCGATCGCATACATCAACAACACGATTCCAGGTGATCGTATCAACATCGAAATCTATGCGTGTCACGCCTCGACGCTTGAGCGCTTCATCTGTCTGCCGGCTCTCATGATACATACGAGTATCAAGCGCTGCAGCGACCAGGTTATGGGCAACGGTGATCGCATGGATGTCACCGGTGAGGTGGAGGTTGAAATCCTCCATGGGTATAATCTGGCTGTATCCCCCTCCCGCCGCCCCACCCTTGATGTTAAAGGTTGGTCCCATGCTCGGTTGACGAATGCAGCACATCACATTCTTCCCGAGATGTGTACCCATCGCTTGCGTAAGCCCAAGAGTCGTTGTTGTTTTCCCTTCACCAAGCGGCGTTGGCGTGATGGCGGTGACGTCGATGTATTTTCCCTGGGGACGATCGGCAAGCTTCTCAAGCACATCGAGATGGACTTTTGCCTTATATTTGCCGTAGAGATCTAGGTCGTCCATCTCCAACCCGATCTTTTCTGCGATCTCAAGGATTGGACGAAGGTCTGCCTCCTGTGCGATCTCGATGTCCGAGGGAACTGGGCGTTTTGGTTTCAGGACCATGGGATCAACCTCCTAATTAGGTAACTGCTTGTGGACTTTCTTGCAGACGGATTTGATACTAAGTGTGCTTTGCAATCCTGTTTATGGCAAGAGACATATTTCACAATCCCGACTGCCAACTATAACTATTGCCCTTTCTGGAGACGCCCTGTTCTTGTACCTGCGCCAGCCGGATTAACTTTTATCAAAGACATCTTGATCGAACATTACTATAATCGAGATGATCAATCCGTTAGGCGACCTTGAGGCCTTTTATTTCCATAGTAAATGTGTCACTAATAGTACGCGTATCGCCACTTTATGTAACACTATTTGTGGTCCACCGCTGTATGCTGGACATTTATCCAACCCACTTGCGCATTCTGTCACTTCGCTAATTGTGAGAAAAATCACATACTGTATAATAATTGTTAAAGTAACGTTAGCCTAGATATGCAAGACGTCTCAAATATAAATACTGTATGGAGAGTTGACATGATTCCATGTTACTCAACCGATTCCCGGCGACCTCGCATCATCCGTAGTTGTAACCTCACTCACGGTTTCATGCGAGGTTTTTCGTTCAGAGGATGGGGCGTGTGCTAATGGAAACGAAAATGATCGATACCTCCACAGAGTTCATCCATCAATTTGTCGAGACCGTACCGGAAGGCGAGCGCATTCGCTTGTGCATCCAATGCGGGGCATGCAGCGGTGCGTGCCCGTTCGGCTTCGTGATGGATTTCCCCCCGCACGGGATGATCGCTATGCTGCGTGCGGGGATGCTCGACGACATGTTGAAGAGCGACACCGCCTGGATGTGCGTCTCTTGCCTTGCATGCACGCAGGTCTGCCCGGCCAAGATCCCTGTTACGGATGGTCTGACGACGCGCGTTAAAGAAGAGATGCTTCTAGCGGGAAATGTCCCCACAGAACTACAAGATGCCCTCGAAAAAGCTCAGCGCTATTTCAATCCACTCGGCGAATCACCCCGCAAACGAGCGGAGTGGGCCACCAAGCTCGAGCCCGAAATCACTATCATGGCTAAGGCCAAACGACCTGTGGATGTACTTTGGTTCGTCGGCGATTACGCCTCCTACCACCCTACCGCCCGATCGGCTACGCTGGCCTTAACCAAAATTCTCAACGCTCTAAATGTGGACTTCGGCATCCTCGGACCGGAGGAGGTCAGTGACGGCGACTCGCTGCGTCTTGCAGGTGAGAGCGGGTTATTCGAGATGATGGCCGAAAAGAACGCAAAGGCATTCGAGAAGTACGAATTCAACGAAATCTTCACCAGCGACCCCCACGCCTACAACGCGCTCAAGAACGAATATCCCAGGCTGGATATCTCGTATCCTGTCCGCCATTTCACGCAATTCTTTGTTGAGCGGCTGGAGCAAATCCAACCACTCCTGAAGAAGAATATCGATGCCAATGTCGTGTTCCACGACCCCTGCTACCTTGGTCGGGCCAACGACATCTACGAAGAACCGCGCCAGCTTTTGCAAAGCATTCCTGGAGTGGAGCTCGTAGAGATGTCCCACACCCGGGAAAACAGCTTGTGCTGCGGCGGAGGCGGTGGAGGCATGTGGCTCGACGGTTTTCGGTGGGAGAAAGCTGAAGCCCGAATCTCCGAATGGCGTGTGCGTGAAGCTGTTTCCGCCCTCGGCAATCACGAGACCACGAACGAATCAGGTCGAGCGCGCATACTGGCTATCGCTTGCCCCTACGAGGCTCCCCGCTTTGAAGACGCAATCAAATCGATGCCCAGCGCGGAGGGGCTGATCGTGAAGGACATAGCGGAACTGCTGGCCGAGTCCATGGGAGTCTAGGAGAAAGATGATGAATATAGTGGTCGTTGTAAAACTTGTGCCGGACCTAGTCGAAGAAATTGAAATCGATGGGGACGGCAAGACCGTGGACACGACATTCATGCGCCTGATTATCAACGAACCCGACGACCACGCCATTGAACAGGCTATCATTCTAAAGGAACGCGAAGGGGGCGAAGTAACAGTTGTTGGCCCCGGTGTTGAAGATATCGACGGTGTACTCTTCACCGCGGCGGCTAAAGGTACCGACCACCATATCAAGCTCACCGGCGACTTTGATGTTGAGGTCAACAACCACGCCCTTGCCCGCGCGTTCGCTGCAGCCATGAGCGAGGTGCAGCCCGACATGATCCTTACCGGGGTGCAAGCTCACAACGACATGGATGGAGCATTGGGGCCCTTGATGGCCGAGTACCTCGAGATGCCCTACATCGGCTACGTATCAGGTGTGGCCATGGAGGGTGAAACGTGCATCGTGCGTAAGGAGTTTCCGGGGGGATTGATCGGCGAAATGCAGGTCAACTTACCTGCGGTTCTGGGGATCCAGTCTGCGGAGTCTCCGCCCCGCTATGTAGCAGTCAGTAAAGTACGCCAAGCCATGAAAACGGTTGCGCTCGATGAACAGACCAGCCCGGCTCTAGACCGCAGCGGTGGGCCCACCGTCTCTCGCATGTTCCAACCAGAAAGCGGTGAACGTGCAGAGATGATCGAGGGGGACATCGACAGCATTGCCGAGAGGCTCGTCGAGATATTGCGCACGTCGGATGTACTTTGAACCTTGAGTTTAACAGCTGAGGGAGGTCGTGATGACCAGTGACATCTATGTCCTCATCGAGCACCTGCAGGGCCAGGTGAGTGATCTGTCTTACATGATGCTGGCTGCAGGTCGACCGCTGGCGGAAGCTTCGGGCGGGAACCTAGTGGCGATGCTGCTCGGTCAGGATGCCCAGGAATTGGCGGCGGATCTAGGCGCGGATCGTGTTTTATATGTGGAGCACCCGGCACTGGCTGAGTTCAGCCCCGAGGCTTACCTCAGAGTCCTCGCCGATCTCATCCAGCAAGGAAACCCAAGAGCCGTGCTATTAGGAGAGACATCCGTTGGAGCGGACGTGGCTGGCACCCTATCTGCCCGCTTGGATCTGCCTATCGTGAGTTTATGCCGCAACGCATACGCGGATGGCGATACCCTTAAATTCGTCAGCCAGATATATGGCGGGAAAGTGCTCGCCGAAGGTGAGCTACCGGAACCGACGGCCTTGATAACCATGGTTCCCGGAGATTTCAAAGCCGAGGCCGGCCAGAGCGCAACGGCTCCCGAGATAGTGCCAACTGCCCCGCCCGACCTGGAGGGCTTGAAGGTTACTTGCAAACAATTCATCGAGCCCGAAGCCGGCGATGTTGACATCGCCAAAGAACCCATTTTGATCGCCGTGGGCCGCGGCATCCAACAGGAGATGAACCTCGAGATCGCGCAGGAATTGGCCGAAGCATTGGGCGGCGAACTGTGCGCCTCGCGTCCGGTCGTCGACCAGGGCTGGATGACCACCGGCCGCCTCGTCGGTAAATCGGGCAAGACCGTCAAACCGAAAGTTTACCTTGCCATCGGCATTAGCGGAGCGCCGGAGCATTCTGAAGGCATCGGTGATACGGAGCTCTTCATCGCCGTAAATACCGATGAACAAGCACCGATCTTCGACATCGCAAAGTACGGAGCGGCAGCGGACCTGTTCGATTTGATCCCGGCTCTGACAGAGAAAATTAAGGAAGCGAAAGGCGGCTGAAGGCAGCGATGATCGAACGCATCAATTTTTGGGGTATTCCGGAAGTCTGGCACTACGTAGCCTACGTCTTGCCAATATTTGCCGGTCTCGTGCTGCTCGTACGCGTCTACCTACGCATGCGTATGTGGTGGGTAATCGGTCGAGCGGAAAAGAGGTGGGACAAACTCACCCTTCGTTTCTGGAGACTGCTAAAACAAGGCATTGTCCAGATCAAGATCCTGCGCCAAACCTATCCGGGCGTGATGCACGTCGCCATCGCCTGGAGCTTCTTCATCTTTTTCCTCGGCACTGCACTAGCTACCATCGACGCCGACATCTTCAAATTCCTGCGCGGCAATATCTACCTGGTGTTCAAATTCGCTCTGGACTTATTCACGGTTGTAGCGCTGATCGGGTTAGCCCTAGCAGCATACCGACGCTTCCTGCAGAAGCCAGACCGCTTGACTCTAACGTCGAACTTCGGAACCACGCTCGTGGTCTTGTTTCTGATCGTACTCTCCGGGTTGCTCACGGAATCCCTGCGCCTGGCGGCCATAGCCCAACAACCCGCTCTCCAGCCCGGCTGGGAACCTAGTCTTGCATGGTGGACTCCAACGGGTTGGATCACGGCTCAGCTTTGGTCCAGCTTGGGTATGTCGATCCCTACACTGAATAGTATTCACCTGGGGATCTGGGTTTTCCACATGGGCCTCATCAGCGCCTTGCTGGTCGTGTTCCCAACCACAACCCTCGTCCATGTCCTGACCTCGCCCTTGAACATCTTCTTTTCGAAATTTGACCGACCGATGGGGGCGCTGTCGCCCTCGGTGAATTTCGAAGAAGGTCTGGCCGGAGTCGCCACGCTGAAGGACTTCACGTGGAAGCAGTTAATGGATGGGGATGCGTGTACAGAATGCGGTCGCTGCCAGGACGTCTGTCCAGCGTATGCAAGCGGACAACCGCTTTCTCCCAAGGAGGTTGTCCAGGCCATCTCACACGCTCTTGCCGCCGTGGGAAGCAACGGCCAAGAAGCGTCTCCCTTCACCGGTCAGGCTGTCGAAGCCGTTACGCTCTGGGCGTGCACAACCTGCGGTGCCTGCGTCGCTGAGTGCCCAGTGTTGATCGAACATGTTGAAGCAATCGTTGACATGCGCTGCCATCTTGTAGACGAAGCACAGATTGATACGCAACTGCAGGGCGCCCTCGACAATCTTGGCCGCTACGGCAACTCTTTTGGTCAATCCGAAAGAATGCGCGCGAAGTGGACACAACCTCTGGATTCCAAGGTGAAAGACGCGCGCAAAGAGGCCGTCGACTACTTGTGGTTCGTGGGTGATTACGCCTCGTATCACGCCAGCTTAACCGAGATCACCCAAAAAACGGTCCAGGTCTTCCAGCAGGCCGGATTGGATTTCGGGATCCTATATGAAGGCGAACGCAACTCGGGCAACGATGTTCGCCGCGTGGGCGAAGAGGGGTTGTTTGAGATGCTGTCGGAGGAGAACGTAGCTGCACTCGAGCGGTGCGACTTTAAGGCCATTGTGACAACCGATCCCCACACCTACAACACGTTGAAGAATGAATACCCACCTGAAATCAACGGCGGGCGCCCGATCCTGCACTACAGCGAGCTGTTGGACCAACTGATCTCGTCAGGGCAGCTCAAGTTGACTAAAAAACTGGGTCACAAGGTTACCTACCACGACCCCTGTTACCTCGGGCGTTACAACGGCGTCTACGACCCACCCCGACGTGTGATTCGGGCTGCGGGATGCGAGATCGTTGAGATGCCACGCAATCGGGAACATGGCTACTGCTGCGGCGCTGGGGGTGGCCGGATCTGGATGGAGGAAACCGAGATCGAGGAGCGCCCCAGTGAAGCGCGCATCCATGAGGCCATGGAGTTGGATGGAGTCCACGTCTTTACGGTCACCTGTCCGAAGGACATCACCATGTACGGCGATGCTGTCAAGACCACCGGACACGAAGACGTGCTGATGATCAAAGATCTGATCGAGCTTGTGCACGAGGCGTTGTAAAAGAGAGGAACGTAGCGATGACGTCTGACATCGTGCTCGAGGCCTTGCAATCGATGGAGTTCACGCAGGACTTGGAGCCAAAACAATTGGAAAAACTCGCCTCGATCGCGACTTACGTGACCTTCTCGGAAGGTGCGACGATCTTCCGCGAGGGCGACACCAGTGAGCTGGTTTACCTAATCATGGAGGGCGAGGTATCGCTCCTAACCCAGGTACCGGGGCACGGACAAGTGACTATTCTGACCATCGAACCCGGTCAACTCCTGGGCTGGTCATCATTATTTCCGCCGCAAAAGAAGACTGCCGGCGCACAAACCAACGCCCCCACAAAAGCCATTGCAATCAACGCCGTACAATTGCATGAGTTATGCACAGACGACCATGATATTGGGTTCGAGATTATGTCGCGAGTTGCCCAGGTCATTTCTAATCGCTTGAGTGCAGCCCGGGACCTTCTGCTGGATATGTTTGAGCCATCGAAGGAGAAGAAGCAGAGGAGGAAATAAGGCGCAAATATGAACCGAAGGATCGATCGTGCCTTACATGACCAGGGTCAATGATGAGTAAGAGCTTTCCCAAGTTCAGTCTCTTTGGCCCTAACGGCATGAGGGTTCCTATTTTGACCACCTTGATCCTGAACTATATGCTGATTATTGTCCTGATCAGCACCGTTTTCATCTTGGTTGGGATCTCGCTCATCGGCGACCGTATCGTCGCAGAAGAACATGATAATGTCCATCACGATCTTAATACTGCAAGGGAGATTTACTCTGGGGAATTGCGGCATATCAACGATGTCGTTCATCTAACAGCCGATCGACTTTCCTTCATTGACGCCCTGGTATCGGACGATATCGATCAGATTGCAGCTGAACTGGAGCAAGTCACAAAAGACGAGGAGCTCGATATCCTGGTGATTACCGACATCGCTGGAAAGATCCTTTTTTGCTGCGTCAAGCCAGACCTCCGGGGAGATGACTTGAGCAACGACAGTCTCATCGAAGTCGTCAGCATCCGTAAGGAGCCTTATTCCGCGACGTCTATCATGTCCGCGGAAATATTACGAAGAAGGGCCGATGTTCTAGCCGACCAGGCTTACTTAACGCTCATCGACTCACCGCTGGCACGGGAAAGGACTGAAACCGAACTCATTGACGGCATGATGCTTAAAGCCGCAGCACCGGTATTTAACTACGAAGATGAACTAATTGGTGTGTTACTCGGAGGAGTACTCCTCACTAGGAATTACGAAATTGTCGACACGATAAAGGGAACCATGTACGAAGACCTGACCTATGAGGGCAAAGACATTGGTACGGCGGCGATCATCCAGGACGACGTGCGAATTTCAACCAACATCCTCAACGAAGACGGGTCAAGGGCAATCGGGACGCGAGTATCAGAGGAGGTCTACAACCGAGTTGTCATCGACGGTGAACCGTGGATCGGACGAGATTACATTATTAACGACTGGTACATCGCTGCCTACGAGCCGATTCGAGACATCTACAACAAGGTCATCGGTATTTTATATGTTGGAGTACTAGAGCAGAAATATGTCGATATTCAAAGACAAGCTATCCTGGCTTTCCTGGCCATCAGTCTCTTGGGAACATTTGCTGCCATAATGCTGTCGTATCTACTTTCCAAGAGGATCTCTATTCCCATCAAGAAGCTGGCTGCAGCATCTCAAGAGATCGCTGGAGGAAACTTGATGGTAAGAGTGGAAGCCACTTCGAATAACGAGCTCGGGGATCTTGCAGAGACATTCAATGCCATGGCGTCCTCCCTGAAACAGCGAGACGAACAGCTAAAGGAGTTCACCAAAAGCAAGATTATGGAATCCGAAAGGTTGGCTCTGATCGGACAGCTTGCAGCGAATGTGGCTCATGAATTGAACAACCCTCTGCAGGGGATCGTCACGTATTCCCACTTACTGCTTGAGCACATGCCTGACGATTGTGAATCCGAGAAGACGTCATCATCCATTCAGCGCATCGTGACCCAGGCCAATCGCTGTAGGGATATTATCCGAGGCTTATTGGATTTTTCTAGACAGAGAAAACCCGACGCAACGGTATG
>SOIH01000033.1 GCA_004376895.1 Anaerolineales bacterium
CATGACAGGTTCCTGTTTAATGACCTTCCTTCCCCGCTTCACGGCTCTCTCGAAATGACAAATTGAGGAAGAGCCAGTCTAAAGAATGGTCGAGAGATCAACATCAGATCCCACTGAACCCCGTTTATCACCTGCCGATTGTATTAACAGAACATTTGTGCTATTCTGGATATAATGGACCCTGTAGAAAAACTCGCAATCTCCAGTCGGGAAACCGCTTTCGAGGCTGATGGCCTCCCACTGGCAGCTCGCATGAATAGCCTGGCCGGCGGATTGAAACCATCCGTGATCAGCAGGCGTTATGGTGATCCGGACAAGGTCCATCGCGTGCATTCTGACGGACACGATTTCCACATTCACCTGGCCGCAAGCGGTGGCGGGCGTCAGCTTCCCCTGCTCAAGGCAATGCTAACTTCAGCTTGTGAACTGAATTGTAATTATTGTCCCTTTCGTGCCGGTCGCGATTTCCACAGAGTGACGTTCCAACCTGAGGAACTCGCGCAGACATTCTTCGCTGCCCATCGTTCCGGGTTTGTCGAAGGACTCTTCCTCTCGACTGGCATCTTCGCCGGTGGGGCAAACACACAGAATAAACTTCTTAAAACGGCCGAGATACTCCGCAAGAAGCTCAACTATCGCGGCTACCTGCATCTGAAGATCATGCCGGGAGCGGAGCGCGGGCAAGTGCTGCAGGCAATGAAGCTCGCCGACCGGATATCGACAAATCTTGAGGTCCCCAACGCGTCTTGTCTTCAAAAATTGGCCCCGCAGAAGGCGTTTGAAGAGGAGCTGGTAACTCCACTTCAATGGGCGCAAGATATACGCCGAACCCTACCTGCCCATCTTGGGTGGAGCGGTCGTTGGCCCTCAACCACTACCCAGTTCGTGGTTGGTCCCGCGGGAGAGACAGACCTAGAGCTCTTGAGCACCGTCGACAACTTGAATCACCAGACAGGGTTGCAGCGCGCCTATTTTGAGACATTCAGCCCTGTTGAAGGAACACCAATGGAAAACTACCCGCCAGAGGATCCACAACGCAAGGTGCGGCTCTACCAGGCTTCTTTCCTACTGCGCGACTACGGTTTTGATCTGGAGGAACTCCCCTTCACACTAGTGGGCAATCTCCCCAAAGAGCGTGATCCCAAGGTGGCTTATGCGGATCAGGTTATCCGCGGTAATCCCATAGAGGTTAATAAGGCAGATCGCAGCGAGCTTATGCGTGTGCCCGGGATCGGCCCGCGCGGAGCAGATCAGATCTTGAAGGCACGCCGCTCATCTTCCATTCGCGAACTTGGTCAACTCCGTCGCTTTGGGATCCTCACCGAACGCGCCGCACCTTATATCACCCTGAATGGGTCCGCCCCCTCCAAGCAACTATCGCTTTTCTAATTATCTTCGCCTTGTTTTGTCGTATTGAGATTGAGCGCATTTCAAAAAATACACCCTCAAGTTGAGTGGAGGGGTATATATGGCAGCTAATTACAATCACTAAGGCACTATGGATGTGTTGGAAAGGGTAACGTTATTTATCGTGGTCTTGGGCAATCATTGATACAGGTTCCAAAGCATTTTCACCCAGCTGTTGGTCACCTTTGTTTTGAACCGGTTTTTTGCGACTGCCGGTGATAGTTCATTTGCGGTATGCGGCTTTTATCTCCTCAAGTTGGGAGTCGGTCAGTGGTTGCGGTTTGCCAACCAATAATGCCTGATGATAGGACCTTAAACCCACCTCGGCATTAAAAGCCATTTCATAAGCATGGTGCAAATCTCTTCCAATGGCTACCAACCCGTGTTTGTTAAGTAAAACGACTTTTAAATCGGGTCGACTTCTGAATATCTCAACCGTGACTTCACCGACTTTTTGTGTGCCTGGGCAAGCCCAGAGCGCCACTGGGATTGGGGCGCCACAAGCGAATAATTCAAGATTTGCCGGGGGGATTTCTTCCCCCAACATCGCAAATGTGATCGCATAGGATGAGTGCGTATGACAGATCCCCCCCACATCAGGTAGATTGCGATAGATGGCTGTATGCATAGGCGTTTCTGATGACGGAGTTAATCCATCGATTAAATGGCCGTCCAAATCAACGATGGAGATGTCCTCTACCTTCATTTGGCAATACTTGACCCCGCTGGGGGTGATGGCGGCCAGGTTTTCACCTGCTCTGATGCTGATATTTCCTGCGGATAACCGGATCAGGTCGACTTCATTGACTTTGACGACGGTTTCAAAAAGTTGTTCACGTATGGCTTGGTGCTTCACATCAGCGCTCCTTAAGACACAGTTTCGTAACGTATTCCCCATCGTGGTCCGCGCAGAGCTTACCTACTAGCATCGAATCATTCATAAGCACTCCGAGGATCATAGAAAATCTTCTCTTCAATGATCTTGTCGTCACCCAAAACGAAGAGCGATGCCCCTTGAATTGAATAATCCTTCCCAGCTTTGATAGACTTTCCGGACCACGTCCAGGTCCCCCATGCTTTCTCCCCGCAAGGGAAGAATTTAACATCTGAGAACCTCACCCCCGGCAACGTGAACAATCGCTCGAAATATTCTTTCAGCGCTGTTTTACTCGTAATCCGTTCTCCTAATGAAGTGTCTTCAAACAGAAAATCATCCGCATATGCTGCGATAAGGTTGTCAACATCCAGGGCTTCAAGCGCTTCTTCAGCTCGCTTAAGAACTTCGCTTTTCATGCAGCCTCCTGCCATCGATCTACTTGATGTTCCTGATGATGTAACCCTCAGCGATCATCGATTCAGCCTTGTAGCATTGAGCAGCGCTGTCGCGGATTTATCGATGCTGTGATTTTCGACCAGCCTATCTCGATGAGTAAAGAGGGCCGGGGTCACAAACACGTGACGATCAATTACTCACCCTTTCGAGGGGATTGCACCATGCCCTGGTGCCGCAATGCGAGCCACGCAACCGTGGCCATCACCAGCCCTGAAACGATCAGACCTACTGAGAAGAAAATTGAAGCGGCACCAGAGCGAAAAATCACCGAGCCAACAATCTCGGGAATATGGTACAAGGTATCGGCAAGAGCCAGCAAGAGACCGATGGTGATCAAGCCCTGGTAACTGGCTCGGCTTCCTCGGGCCG
>SOIH01000194.1 GCA_004376895.1 Anaerolineales bacterium
AATCTAAATTGTCAACATCTCTCACGCTAATGTGAAATAATCACCTCAAGGGTCTTGCCCATAAGTGAAGGGAGATCACCTCAAGCTTAAGCTGCAACCTCTAATCACCCTCTAATCTGAGACCCCCGCTGTCAGGCTATATCATAAAAATAAAAGACTACATCGATTCTATGGAGGTGAAATGCGAACAGGATATACTAACAGGGATTATAGGCACGCAATCATTTACGGGTAAAATTCGAATATGACTAAGGCGACGGATGTCAGGCGGTTTCGACGCCGCCGGGAATTCCAATCTGGAGGAGAGAGGCTGCTTGGGCGGGTTGGTATTGTATTTGCCCTCCTGCTGGTTGTAGGAATTGGAACAGCGGGTCTGTTGATGGCATTGTCTTATGCCGATCTAACCTCGAACCTTCCCCCGGCGAAAGATCTAGAACAAATCTTCGGCTCCGCAGGGCGAGAGTCTTTCCGTCCGGTCAGGTTCTATGATCGAACCGGCGATAAACTCCTTTTAGAGGTGCTTCACCCGCAGGCACAGAGCCGACGCTGGCTGTACCTGGACCCGGATGGACCGATCGATCTGCCCGAGCATGCGCTTGAGGCTACGATCGCGATCCAAGACGAAACCTTCTGGTCAAACCCTGGATATAACCCGCAAGAAGCGGTTCAAGCGCTACTGAGCTATCTCGAGCTTCAGCAGTCGCAAGAGATTACACCCTCCATAAGTCAGCAGCTGGTACAGTCGCAATTGCTGCAGCTTGGAGGCGGAGTGCGTTCTCCCGAGAAACAATCCTTGCAAAGAATGATCCTGGCAGCTGAGGTCACACAGGAGTACCCCAAGGAAAAAATCCTCGAGTGGTATATCAACAGCGCCGACTATGGGAACCACGCCTATGGGATTGACGCCGCGGCGCTTGTGTATTTCGCCAAGCATGCCTCAAATCTCACCCTCCCCGAAAGTGCGATGTTGGCATCGATCCCTCTTATTCCATCGCTGAACCCGGTTGAAGCGCCAAAAGAGGCGAAGGAACGGCAGGCGGAAACCTTGAGGGCGATGGTGGGAATGGGAGCGATCACGCAACATGAAGCAGAACTGGCCCTTGCGCAGACATTGGAAATCAAATATGAGGGCGTTGAGCATCCGGATCACCTACAAGCATTGATTGAGTATCTCCAGATCGAAGTGCTTGAGATGTTTGGAGATGATGCCCTGAGGCGAAGCGGATTACGGATTCAAACCACGGTGGACTACGATCTGCAGCTGCAATCGTATTGCACACTCCAAACCCATACCGCCCGCCTATCTGGGTTTGAGCCAGGCGTCATTCTCCCTGCTGCAGATGGAACGGGATGCCTCGCTGCGGGGTTTCTCCCTCCGGTTCGTCCTAGCGACGCGAATCTCGATCACAATATTGAATCGGGAGGCTTTGTAGTTCTAGATGCGAAAAATGGCGAGATTCTAGCGCTGGCGGGACCCATCTCCGAAACGAGACCTACCGGTACGACGTTCTCCCCATTTGTGTATCTGACGGCTTTCGCGCAAGGCTATTCGCCAGGAAGCATGGTCCTGGATATCCCTCCAGATGGCGAGTTAGAAAACGGGACTTCTGAAGAGCAGGCGTCACAATATAAAGGACCTGTGCGGATCCGCACAGCGCTGGCGAGTGGGTATATAGCGGCGAGCGATAGAGTCCAGTCTTTGATGGGCGTGGACAGCGTCGAGCGGACGGCACGTTCGATGGGTATCTCGTCAGCAACATACAATACGAAAGCGTATCGTGCATCCGGTGATCTGGATTGGGAAGCTTCCCTGGTGGATCTAACCGGGGCCTTTGCGGTCATGGCGAATCAAGGAACGATGGTTGGTGAGGGTTCTCCAGCGAATAGCCCTGGAAGCGATCCTTTCCGCCCGTCGATCATTTCAACGATTGAAGATGGCGCCAGGAGGTCAGCGTACAGTTTCGAACCTGAACAGAAAGCGGTTCTTAGCGCTCAGCTGGCTTATCTGATGACAGATGTGCTGACGGATGAGACGGCACGTCGGTCAGCATTGGGGCAATCAAATGCCTTGGAGATCGGCAGACCAGCGGGAGCCATAACGTCTGTTGCGGGCGGCCGCGATTTCTGGAGTTTTGGTTACACTCCGAGCCGGGTTGTTGGGGTTTGGCTTGGAAATCTAGACGGCGCCGATCCGGTTGGCTTACATGAGATGAACAGCGCTGCGCCTGTATGGCATGCCCTGATACGCTACGCGACAAAGGATTTGCCGACCGCTGGATGGCAGATACCACCGGGTGTGAGCCGCATAGAAGTCTGTGATCCCTCTGGTTTGCTGCCTACGGAATATTGCCCTTCGGTTGTGAGCGAGGTTTTCCTAAGCGGCACCGAGCCAACAACCTTCGACAATCTTTACCAGCCTTACCTGGTGAACAAGGAAACGGGCAAGCTTGCGACTCTGAACACGCCTATCGATCTTGTTGAAGAACGAATTTATCTCGTCCCGCCTCCCGAGGCAGCGGAGTGGGCGCAGATGATCGGCCTCGAAAGACCCCCTCAAGAATATGACACCCTCACGGATCTGGACTATCAGGATCCAGATGTTCGCATCACCACGCCTGCATCTTTCTCATTTCTGCGTAAAGAGATTGTGGTGCGAGGGTATGCGAACCCGGCAGATTTTGATTACTACAGACTTCAATATGGCAGCGGGTTAAACCCCACTCGCTGGGTGCAAATTGGGGATGACAGCAGCAAGCGAGTACGGGGGGGGACGTTGGTGCGTTGGAAGACCGAGGGTCTCAATGGGTTGTACACGCTTCAACTCGTTGTGGTCGAACTTGACGGGTATATCTCAACCCATGCCATCCATGTTACGGTGGACAACCAACCTCCGGAGGTAAAGATACTGCTGCCCGAGCCCGACCAGATCCTGAGCGGTAACAGCACACAGGAGATGGTGATTGATGTCGAGGTGGCAGATAACTTCGGGGTTGAGCGGGTCGAGTTCTATGTCGACGGTATTAAGGTTGAGACGGCGACTACGCCGCCGTACTCGATCCGTTGGCGGATGGTGACAACAGGTGAGCACGAGGTCTACATTCG
>SOIH01000002.1 GCA_004376895.1 Anaerolineales bacterium
CCCGAGTGAAGAAACCTCGGGCCTGTAACTAAGTTTGCCTCGCTAACTTCTTGAGGTAGTTATTAACTCGTTCGCGGGTACCTGGGGCCAGCCATTACACCATATCGGTCTTATTCATCATTAATTAGTAGGGATCGGATATCGTTGAATTCAAGACCAGGCTGGTCGATGATGGGGAGGAAGCAGGGAGGTTGAGATGGTCGAGTTGATGTTTTATCCCAATCGTGCCCTTGCGTCTGCTGTCGACTTCCCCACTAACCTCTCCGCCTAATACCAGCCCATTCACTCATTGGAGCGCTCGTTGAAACCTCATTTCCCACCAAAGTTGTTCGAGACGCACATCAACCGTCCTTCGATACCGCTGCCTCCGCACAAAACACAAACCTGCCCTGATGATCACACAAATACCAACGAAACTGCCGGCTGCAAGGGCAATCAAGCTTGCCGTGCTGATAGTGACCATCTCTACCTCCCCTGTCTATAGTTGATCTCAATGTAGCATCACTTCAGGCTAGTTCGCGTTTGCTAGCCGTTTGTTAAAGCGTTTGTTAGGCGTTTGGTTTTTGAAGGTAATTCTAAGGAGGGAGGAACGCTGAAACTTTAAAGCCCCTCGTCTGGGCAAGGAGCTTTGGGCCGTCGACTTCGCCACTCTCTTGGGTTATGGCTTATCGAGAAGCGGCCTGGATTGAATTACAACAAAAGGAAAGCCCTCTTCATATGCTCCGTCCGGGGTCACTATGTAGCCAGTGCCGAAGGTTCCAATGGGCTGCCACCAATCATTCACGTTGGCAGGTGCATATGGACAATTACCCCCAGCCAGGGGCCTACAGACATCAACCCACCTGTAGTCGATGATTGTGAATATCTTGCAGAACGGAGGAATTCGGCTCCAATCGATGAAGTCGTAGTCGGCGTAATATTCCCATCTGCACTCGATGACGGTATCCGTGAATTCCTCTTTATATTGATGCGCCTCCCAAACTGCTCTTGCCTCAACTTCATACCAGGTAACGAAATCCAGGTAAAAAGCAGGGCTGCCATCGACATCTTTTGTGCCACCCACGGAAGCATATTGGGACCAGAAGGAAATCACTTCATCTAACTCTTCCCATTCAAGGTAGCGGTCAGCATCCGGAGGGGATCCCGAGGCTCCGGCCTCAAGCATATTGGCGATCGACTGACAGCTTGAAAACCCGCCAAAGGCGCTGCTCGTATCGGCAAGGGTCACAGTCTCGTCACCGCAAACATTTTCCGCGGCCGGGATTGAGCCAAGCACATTGCCAGGATCGTCAATCTGAGCAAGTCTGAGATACTCCCTGGATGGATTGAGAACCTGAATATTGCCTATTACAAGGCCTGTAGGCGTATTGAAAGGCTCATACTGTTTTATGCGCAATTCGTAGCGTATCCCTATAAGCCTCTGTTCCACTCCCCCGCCAGTGAAATTAAAGGAGGAACGGGTTGCATCCTGATACCCAAAGGAATCCTCAGACCAACCGAGATTTATAAATGAGGGAACAGCCACAATGCTCAAATCGGGTTTCTTGTCGAAGAACCTGGGTGTTGGAAGATTGATGCGGGCATCGTTCCCCGATATCAGTTCAGTTAATCCAAGACAGTTGAATGTCGGGGGACCGCCCCCCTGCTCTACGCTGTGAGAAACGCAGGGCGTATTGACCATGCTTCGTGGAACATCGAACTGATCAAGAAGAGGTGCTGCTGTAACCTCAATCCCTCTGCTCAGGCCAATCAGAAGCAGAACGAAGCCAAGGGGAATAATTACTTTCTTGATCATGGCTGTTTCCGCCTTTGTATATGTGTCATCTAAAAGACATGGTGCTGTTGAGTGTATTGTAGAGGATTTTTCAGCAACTACGCGTTTGTTAGGCGTTTGGCTTTTAGGGAACTACAAGGGCGAACTCTCCGGAAATCCTGCGTTTTTCATGTCAAAGCACTCATTTACTCTGTTTGTCGCTCATCTGCAGAGTGATCTTAAATCATCTTCCCTCCATTTGTTTATACTTCTCCATGTTCAAGAAGCTGATACACAACGTGATTGAGATCTGCCCCGGGCGGGAAAATGACCACGGGCATCCCATCATTTACTTTCCCTCCCAGCTCTGATAGCGCACGGATCGTGCGTTCAAAGAGCTGTCTTTCTGCATTCTGCATATTTTGGGGAAGCACCCCGATCATACGACCGTCGGAACTCTTGAAAGTCTCCATAAGATGGACCAATACAGCAATTACCTCTGGGTCTGGTTTTTCTGCTAACAATTCATCGTTCATGCTTCATCTCCATCCTGCGCCAATCGTGGCCTACGATAAATAGGATTTACTCACCCTCATCCTCTTATCGGTGAGACCAAAGAAAGCCCCTTGATGGTTCATCTTGGGCCGTGCGGCTGTAAAGACCACGGAATCCACCCGAAAAACCGCTCGCCGATAGACTCCGCCGGCCCAGATATCTAACCTTCCCGCCCTGGGTTGCGAGCAAAGACCACGGAATCAGAAGGGGTCTCTCTTTGTTGATTGTTTTTAATTCTTCGTGTCGTGATTTTTATCGGGTCGTATCCCCTGAAGCCCGTTGCTAGAACGGGATGTATTTGACGAGAAAATGCTCTTGAAGCACCAGCAAACCCTCAAAGAGTGTTTGCTGCCTGCCCTTGGAATTGCTGATTTCTCGTGCCGATGGGTTCGGGGGAATTTCCCTGGGTGCGTGTACAGATTGACCGGGAAGCTTATACTACCTGCGCATCATGCTTGGGACATCCAAGGGTCGAAGACAGATATTCCGGCGGGCTCGAAGTGACCTATGTTCCTGGTCACCAAAGTGAAGCCTGTCTGGGCTGCTGTGGCAGCGAGCAGGGAATCGATTGCAGGTAAAGGTTTTCCTTCTTTCTCCAAGCTGGCGACCAATCTGCCCCACGTCAGCAGAATGGGGATATCAAGCGGCAAGATGCGACCACGAAAACGCACGATGAGGTCCTCCTCAAGCCAGGATTCCAACTTTTTCTTGCGCTTCGAGTCTGGTAGCTTTTCGATGCCCTTCTTGAGCTCTCCGAT
>SOIH01000198.1 GCA_004376895.1 Anaerolineales bacterium
CCCTCGCTCTTTTGATTGAAACACTCATCCTGCATGTATAAAACAATCGTGGTGTGACGGCAGGAAAACCTATTCATCCAGTGAAATGTCGTACTACTGCATCCAGCGCCGCTTCCTCGCGTAGCATCCCCAAAGCTGTCAGCGGAGGGGGCAGAAGAACCCATTCTGAAACGCGACCAGATACGAAATCCACGTCTCGCCTCCCGCCTGAGCGATCTCCTTATACGCAGGAACGAACATCCCCGTCTTAGTGGGGCGAACGTCAGCGCGGCGGCTGGTACACACCGATCAAGAGCCGCACGCAGTGCGGTGCAAGTGTGATCCTGAATGCAAGCAGCACACCCCATACGTGCGGTGCGCCAAGAACGCTCATTTGATCTATTGAAGTCCTAACACATCTGCTTTAGTCTATATACATGGGAATTAGCCTCGGAGTGCGGGGGAGCGAGGCATACTAAATTTAGTAACTAACCCACCGTCGAAGAAGTCAGACTTCTTTCCATCTCAAACATGATTAAATGTTTCTAGGAGGCGCCTATGCCCACGGATAAATTACGGGAGTATCTTGATAGTAATAATGTCAAGTACACCATCATCGAACATGATCCTGCCTTCACTGCTCAGGAAGTCGCCGCCGCTGCACACATTCCCGGCAAACAACTAGCCAAAGCGGTCATGATCAAAATCGACGGCGAAATGGCGATGGCAATTCTGCCGGCATCCTACCGGGTGAATTTTGATCGCCTGCAAGAACAAACAGGTGCGAAGGAGCTCGAACTTGCGACAGAAAAGGAATTCAAGGGTCTGTTCCCCGACTGCGATGTTGGGGCGATGCCACCCTTTGGTAATCTGTACAGCATGAAGGTCTTTGCCGCGGAAAGCCTAGCAGAGCAGATAGATATTGCGTTCTGTGCCGGCTCTCATACAGAACTGATCCGCATATCCTTCGAAGACTTTCAGCGACTTGTGGAACCAAAGATCCTTGAATTTACCTACGCAGGGTAGCGACGGGATTCGTTCCTTCCGTTGTCTTCCCCTAGTGGATCTGGGGTTCGGTGAAACGTTTTCTCCTTCTTCTCCTACTCCTCTGGGCTAGTGCCTGCTCATCTTCATATGAGCGTGACGTCATCGAGTCTACAACTCCCCCTTACACTGGACCCGCAACTGGTGGTGAGAGGGCTGCAGAGGAGGTTACCCTTGCTCTGGCTGGCGATGTCATGCTGGGCCGTTGGGTGAACGAGCTGATCCAAAAGTACGGCCCTCTTTACCCGTGGGGCGATCTTCTCCCACTGTTGCAGGAAGCCGACCTGTTTTTAATCAACCTCGAGTGCGTCATTGCCGAGAGCGGGGACCCTTTCCAGCCGCCTAGGGTCTTTTATTTCCGGGCGGACCCCGATGCCATCGATGTGCTGACGACGGCCGGGGTTGACTATGTCACGCTTTCTAACAACCACGCCATGGATTTCCAGGAGCCGGCCTTGCTAGAGACCATCCGGCGCTTGGATGAGCACGGGATTGCCCATGCCGGGGCAGGTAGAGACATCGAGGAGGCTTCTCGGTTCGCGCTACTCGAAGCGAAAGGGGTCAAGGTTGGCGTGGTGGCCTTCGCCGATCACTTTAGTGAGTACGCGGCTACTGAGGATAGTCCCGGTACCAACATTATTCCGATCACTCTCCAGGAGCCGAATTTCAGCCGCCTGGAGAGAAGCATCCAGACTGTCCGGGATGCCGGCGCCGACCTGGTGGTCTTCTCTATCCATTGGGGGCCGAACATGAGGCACATTCCTCCCCAGGAATTTCGAGCGTTCGCTCGGGCTGTGATGGACGCAGGTGCGGACATCTTCCATGGCCACAGCGCGCACGTCTTCCAGGGGGTTGAGATCTACAAGGGAAAACCGATTCTATACGATACAGGCGACCTAATCGACGACTATACAGTCTTTGAGGAGCATCAAAACGACCAGCAGCTCCTTTTTTTAATCACAGTCACGGCTTACGGTGTGAAAAGAGTTGAGCTGGTTCCGGTGTTGATCTCTAAGGGCCAAGTCAACCTCGCCAAGGGAGAGGTCTTTGACCAGATCTACGATCGCATACGGGAACGATCGGCCGAGATGGGAAGCAGAGTCTGGCGCGAGGGAGATCGTCTGACCATTGATTTGAAGTAGGCTTTGATTAAATGTGAGGTTCAGGATAAAGGAGCCCGGTCAAGTTTCTTGTACCTTTGTGGACTTGATCATGTCGATCGCTCATTCGTTAGGGTAATGTTAGGGATCATTCGTTGGATTAGTGAAGCTGATCATTGGGAGCAGAACATCTTGTTCGCGCACACTTCGGGTAGGCGGTGTGTCAGACACCGAGGGAAGAAAGAATTCGGGGTTTGGATAAAACATTGATGTGCGAAAATGGATGTGACACCATGGTTAGCGTCACTTAGGTCGCATCCTGCAAACTACAGATTGGAAAGAAAAAATGCAAGTGCTGCTCATCGCAACTTTTTCTGAGACATATTCGGTCAGAGATCAAATCGTTAATGATCCGGAACTTAGTGACTATGGCTTTTCAGTGGCCTCACAAAAGCGTAAAGGCCGTAGTCCGGGATGGGCGAAAGTCACAAGCACCAGAGATAAGAGATTTGGGGCTATAAACGTCGAATGGGATAGCGGCGTAAATCTTCTCACTTGCAGAGTTATTACCAAAGACTTGAACAGTCCTTGGCCTATCATTGGTGACTTCGTAACATATCTGATGGAGCGATATGAGGATGAAATTGAAGCAGTCAGTATCTACCCTCGTTGAGGGAGCTTACAAGATCTCGACTCCCGTCTGCACAATCTCCTTATACGCTGGAACGAACATCCCCGTCTGAGCGGGGCGAACGGCAGCGCGGCGGCTGATATACCGAGCACGAGCCGCATAACGATCTCCATCGGTCGAAGATCCTAGTGTTCTTCTAGGGCGATCCGAGCTGCAGACCGGCGCTGTTTAATTATTTCGACGAGGCGCCGGAAAGGCTGTATATGAGGGCGGATGAGTTAGGAGATTGAACCGCTGAGTCGCTGAGT
>SOIH01000087.1 GCA_004376895.1 Anaerolineales bacterium
CCCTTATGTGGAATCACCTCGAGCAGCTTCAGCCAGCGCGGTGGATTGAAGAAGTGCATCCCCAAGAAATGCCCCTGGAAACCTTCGCTGCGACCTTCCGCCAATGCTTTTATCGGCAAGCCAGAGGTGTTGGTGGCGATGATCGCGTGGTCGGCTCGGATGGCATCGATTCGCTCGAAGAGATCTCGTTTGATGTCGAGATTCTCGATGATGACTTCGACGATTAGATCGACATCTGCCAGCTGGTCGAAGTCGTCATCTAGGTTCCCAAGTGAAATAAGCTGCTTGGAAGTTTCGCTCAGAACGGCTGGTGGACGGCTTTTGGTAACCGCCTTCCACCCCGCATCGATGATTCGGTTGCGGACGGATGCATCTTCTAAAGTTTTTCCATCTGCTTCTTCAGCAGCCGTGAGTTTAAAGGGTACGATATCGAGCAGGAGCGTTGGGATACCTAAGCCTGCGAATAGAGCGGCAATCCCGCCTCCCATCGTTCCCGATCCAATAACGGCTGCTTTTCGAATATGGTATTTCATAGACTCTCCTCCTAAACGTGAGTCAAGCATTTATGACTCACATTAAGAGCTTCATTCATCAACGGCATGAACGACACCGAGCGTTGACCCGTTACCGAATCGATCAGCTCAACTCGTGTCGTGAGTATTCCAAGATCCGCCGAGCGACGATCAAGCGGTTTATTTGTCCCGTCCCCTCATAGAGATCGTTGATTTTCGCATCTCTAAACCACTTCTCCAACAGGTATTCGCGTGAATAACCAAGTGGTCCCATCAACTCGACAGCACGCTGCGTGATCTTGACGACCACATCCCCGGCTTTCACTTTGCACATCGATGCTTCGATCGTGTTGGATTTGCGCTCATCCGCCAGCCACATGGCCTTGACCGTGAGCAGCCACGTTGAACGCAGCAGCGTCTCCATATCCACGATCTCACGTTCGATGTTCGTCATCGTGCTGCGCGGCAGCCCATAGCGGATCTCTACACCCTGTTCCAGGAGCATCTCCTTCAATAACTCGATCGTTGCACGCGCGATCCCGAGTGCTGATGCGGCCACAAGCGGGCGTGTGGCGTCGAACGTAGCCATGGCGCCTTTGAAACCCTTCTTGGTCTTCTTCTTTTTAACCACCTCAGGACTGCCAAGTATGTTGTCAAAGGGGATGCGGCAATCTTGAAGCACGATCGAAACAGTATCGCTGGAGCGGATTCCAAGTTTATGCTCCATTTTTGTGACTGAGCAGCCGGGAGTTCCGGCTTCAACGACGAAGGGGCGCACACCCGCACGACCGGCTTCGGGATCAATCGTCGCCCACATCACAACGAACCCATCTGAGTCTACGAGCGCCTTATTCCCCGCGGTGACGAAGATTTTCTCTCCATTCAAGATCCATTCCTCGCCATCGCGAACCGCCGTCATGCGAACTTCAGCGGGCATCGCCGATCCTGCATGCGGCTCCGTGAGCGCCATCGCATCGAAGACCGGCTTTTCCCCGCGGTAGCTTGAGAGGAACCGCTTTTTCTGCTCGGGTGTCCCCGTCGCGTTTACGGCAGCCCCTCCCAACCCCCCGCCCGGGGTACAGAGCCACATCCCTACATCCCCCCAGGAGAGTATCTCGGATGTGAAAGCCAGGCGCTGGAAACTGATGCTTGGCCCTTCTTTCTTTTTCTTCTTTTCAGAATCGGTCAGGACTCCACCCCCACCCATCGCTTTCTGAGAGGTGTGCATGAACTCAATATAATCCCAGGGGATCTCGTGCTCATGCTCATCAAAGTAGCGTGAAACAGGCCGCATCATGTTTTCAGCTATGGTTTCCATAATGACAACGGACTGCTCGATCTTCTCCGGCATTTTGAAGCTAATCATGGGCTTCTCTCCCTAAACATCTCTCGAATCTTCTAAACCATCGCCATCCCGGCGAAGGTTGAAATGCCCCGTCCGTTACGCATCCACAGTTCCACAGGATGTTCGCGGATATAGCCATGGCCTCCCAGCACCTGCACTGCCCTATCTGTTACAGACATTGCTGTGTCAGATGCACCTGTAAGCGCCAGGTAGGCAGCTTTCGAAGCATCTTGCTCCTCGTCGATCATCCAGGCGGCTTCCCATGCCAGCAAGCGGTTCGATTCAACCTCAATTGCCATCTCAGCCAGCATGAATGCGATCGATTGCCTCTGGGCAATGGGTTTACCCCAGACTTCGCGCTCTTTCGCATAGGGCAATACATAATCAAGCGCGGCCTTGCTCATGCCTATCGCCATCGCGGCGATGGTGAATTGAGCGCTGGCGATGACTGACGCTGGATCAAACCCATCGTCGCCACCCAAACGAGCATCGGTCGGAACTTTTACGTCTTCCAGAGTTAAGCTGAATGTCGGCAGCGCTTGAATACCAAGGAGTTTATCCCTCTCGCCGACGGTCAATCCCTTCACGTCAGGCGGTACGATAAACGCCTGCGTCTTCCCATCCAATGCGGCAAACACCAGGAATGATATCGCCTGGTCGGCGAAGGGTACATATGCCTTCTCGCCGGTGAGTGAATATCCGCCTTTGGTCTTCTTTGCAATCGTTTTCATCTCACCAAGATGGAAATCGAAACGGGATTCGGTGATAGCTGCCACATATGGCTTCCATTCCGCTTCAATGACCGGTGGGATTAATTCTTCCTTTTGCGCCTCCGTCCCGCCATACAGGATTGGCATAACGTAGGTAGAAGGAGCCATCACCGCCAGCGCGATCGCCAGATCACCACATGCCATCGCCTCGGCGGCAAGCACTCCTGTAACTGCAGAATGTTCACCAAAGCCACCGTACTGCTCAGGCACGCTGGCCTGGAGGACACCCATCTCCCAACCCTTCTCGATGAGTGCGGGTGGGATCTCGCCGGTTTCCTCTGCATCACGAGCTGCTTCACGCAAATCGTTTGCCGCGTATCGCTCGACGGCATCGATGAGCATACGCTGCTCCTCAGATGGTTCAAATGAATACATAGGTCACTCCTTTAGAAAGGAGACGCATCTTCCTTTCCATGTCTCTTCTCTTTATACGTACTCCTGAACTTCGCTATTATTCAAGCTGTTAGCCACTCCCTCCCTTCAAAGCAGGCATAACACTTTCTTCGATGTGCCTGCGAATATATTTACGAGGCGTATCCCCCCCAGCCTCGAAATCATCAAGGTTTGTCAATTCAACAAACCCACGCGAATAGAGGTATTCGAAGTGTGCAGCGGTCTCCTCAACCGCCAGGATTTTATGGTATGCCTCCGTCTCCGGGAAAAGTTCTTGGGACACTTCGTAAATCGTTGCCGGAGTCTCCAGGAGATCCAATATCTGATTCAGTCGCTCCCGGTGAACAGTAATAATCGCTTCGATTCTAGCCTCGGGATCCTCGATGGGGCCTTCATGTCCTCCCAGCGCCAGCCGAACTTGTTTTGTAAGAGGAGCAACTTTCTGGAGCGAGGCCAGATAATGCTCAAGGCCGGTGTTCAAGCTGAGGCTCTCAGGCGCCATATGGGGCGAAGTTTGCTCTAATATGTGGTCAGCCGAGAGCAAGATATCACCAACGCGGGCAACGATCTGCCCGGAGCAATGCCCGGGAACATGGACAAACTCCAAACCGTTCAATCGCATTCCGATAGCTTCATAGGAAAAATCTACTTCGATTGAGGAAAATAAATGTTTATGCAAGAGATAAAGCGTAACCAACTCCTCAGCCTTAGACTCAGAGACCCCAGATTCAACCAAGAAGGCGCGGAAGCGAGGTTCGATTACTTCCAATCGCTCCTCATAGTTCGTCAGCACACGCCGATCGAGCTCGTGGATCCCAAACGGTGCACTTGTCCGCTCGCGGACATAATGCAAGCCACCGTAATGATCAATATGAGCGTGGGAGATGAGGATGTGAGTGATCCGATCCCACCCAGCCTTCTCCTTGAATTCCGCGCGAATGTGCTCGAGACTTGCTTCAAGTTGCGCGTTCGAATCTCCAAATCCGGACCCCACATCGAAGAGCACGACGAGGTCTTTCGTAATCACAAGATGTGCGTACCCATGCATTCCCGGGAAGATGTCCAGCGGGATACGGTAGATGCGGTCGCCTCCCGAGGTCTCGAATCGAGAGATTTCACGATCCTTCATGAGTTCGATTCCCTTCCATTCCAGAGGCCTTTGAGGAAGATATCCCCGAATTGGTTTGCGATTTCCTGGGCAGACAATCTGCCGCCTGGTTGATACCAGGTAATCATCCAATTCAAAACACCCAGTATTGCGAAGGTGGTAATTACTTCATCCGTAGGACGGAAGTCTCCAGATTTAGTGCCCTCTTCAAGAATCTCGCGCCAGACGGATTCCAATCGGTCGCGGCGAGCGATATGCGCAGCTTGGAGATCATCCTCAAGGCTTCGATGCTCCTGCAGCAGCACAGCGGCAAGGTCGATGTCCTCGGTTAGACGGCCGACGTATGCTTGCATCGCTTGGCGCACTTTTTCTTCTGGCTTGATTTCAGATTTCGCAACCGCTTCGATGTCCTTAATGAGAAGATCGAGGGCGCGGTCGAGGATGTCGACAAGGATTTCTTGCTTTCCGGAAATGTGATGATAAAGGCTGGCTTTCTGGAGGTGAACGGCATCGGCGATATCCTGCATCGACGTGCCGTGATACCCTTTCTGGCGAAAGATTTGCGCAGCCGCCTGAATGATATCCGAGCGTTGCATCGATGCTTACCCTACCGACCGTTCGGTAGTTCTATCCTAGCATACCCGCGGTGCCGGAGTCAAGCAATAAGCAAGCGATCTTGAGTGAATTCTTTTATTGGGATAAAATCAAGGGAGTGAAGCCCCTGTAGCTCAGTGGATAGAGCGCTGCCCTCCGGAGGCAGATGCCGGCGTTCGAGTCGCCGCAGGGGTACTTTTTCTTTAAGTTAAAAATATGCGAGCTTGTGATCGATGAATTTGAAGAATATTCATTGTGTGCTAATATGGTCGCTTCGTGAATGCGCTTATTCTAGAGAGAACACTACTGAATAAGCTGCTCAAAACTAGGATGAAACAAAGTTAGGGAACGATTGAATTTATAGGTTTTCTCAAGGATGGCTTACTGAGAAAAAGAATTCGGAGTCACATAATAAGGGAGAATGGTTGTGAGCATTATCGAGGTCAACAATCTAACAAAGTATTATGGAAAAGCCAGGGGAATCGTCGATGTTTCCTTTAACGTGGATGAAGGAGAAATTTTTGGCTTCATCGGTCCCAATGGGGCTGGGAAATCGACGACGATCCGGCTGTTTTGTTCTCTGATCTATCCCAGCTCAGGGGAAGCGAAAATCTTCGGCAAAGACGCCATTAAGTATGGCCCTGAGATCAGACAAGATATTGGATATCTGCCCTCCGAAGTCTTTTATTACGACCGGATGAAGGTTATCGACCTGCTTAAATATTCCGCGAGTTTTTACAAAAAAGACTGCACGAAGAGGATGTATGAGTTGTCCGAAATCATGGAGCTTGATCTGCATCGCCGGATCGACGACCTCTCCTATGGCAACAAGAAGAAAGTAGGCATTGTCCAGGGCCTTTTGCATGAGCCGAAGCTTCTGTTGCTGGATGAGCCAACCAGCGGTCTCGACCCTCTTATGCAGAAGAAGTTTTACAAACTCATTCGCGAGGAAAACGAACGCGGCGTGACGGTTTTCCTCTCATCGCACATCCTTGGTGTTGTGCAGAAAATGTGCAGCCGAGTAGCAATCATCAAGGAAGGTAGCATCGTTGATATTCAAGACGTACGAACGTTGGAACGCGATAATTATAAAAAGATCCACATTGTGGCCGACGAGATTGATGAAAAGCGCTTTGATATCGATGGCGTGATTAAACTGGAGAAGGAAAATGGCGCTGTCAGTTTCTTCTATAAGGGTGATATCAATCAGATCACGAGAGCAATCAGTGCGCAAGATGTATCTGATGTGACGATCGAAGAGCCTACATTAGAAGAAATTTTCATGCACTATTACGAATAGGTGATGGCTATGAATATTTACAAGCATGAATTCAAGATGAAAATTAGATCTGTGATCGTCTGGTCCTTGGCCATCGGATTATTGATTTTCATCTACTTATCCATTTTTTCTTCGATTGCAGTTGATGCAAAACTTCTCAGTGAAATGATGGCAAGTTTTCCGGAGGAGTTTTTAATCGCTTTTGGAATGACGGATATAGACATGTCTACTATCCTTGGTTTTTTCGGGCTCATTTTCCTCTTCATTCAGATCTGCCTGGCGATCCAGGCTGCCAACTATGGGTTTTCATTGGTCTCTGTTGAGGAAACGGACCTGACGGCTGACTTCCTGCTGGCCAAGCCAGTAGGGCGCACAAAGATCATGACCAGCAAATTGCTCGCGGCCATAACGAGTCTGACCATCACGAATCTTGTCGTATGGATCAGCAGTTTTGTATTCTTGCGCATGTACAGTGATGGAGGGCAATTTGAAACAAAACCCGTGCTAGTTCTGATGCTCAGCATCGCGGTGTTTCAATTGTTCTTCCTCACGGTTGGGATGCTCATATCATTGCTGGTGAAAAGGGTAAGAAGTGTGACGCCATATTCGATGGCGCTGGTGTTTGGACTGTATGTGCTGAATGCTTTTGGGGGAATGATCGGGGAGGACAAGTTGGAAATCCTGTCGCCCTTTAAGCATTTTGAGCCAAACTACATCCTTAAGCACGCAGCCTATGATTTGCCCCTGGCGTGGATAAGCGTTGCTGCAATCGTTATTTCTATCGTTGGCAGCTATGTGTTGTATTCAAGAAGAAACATCCGCTCGGCGGTGTAAGGAGGAGAGGTGAATATCTTTTTTCGAGAACTAAAAGCGAATTTCAAATCTCTGCTCATATGGGGTGTGATCGTCATCTTGTTCAACACCATGGGCTTCGCGAAGTTCACTGCGTATTATGAAAATCCCGAGCTAATTGAGGTTTTAAATGGTATGCCGCCCGCTATGCTGGCGGCATTTAATATGAATGCCTTCAATCTAACCACGATATCGGGTTTCTTTGGCGTGATGATCACGTTCTTTGGTCTCCTTTTATCCATTTCTGCTGTGATGTGGGGAAGCGATATTATTTCGAAAGAAGAGCGGGACAAAACCGTCGAGTTTTCTCTTACCTTACCGGTTCGACGGAGCAGCATCGTCACCGCAAAAACTCTGGCGGCGCTTGTTAATTCCATTGCTTTACTGGGCATCACCTGGGGCATCACGCTGGTCAGTGTGTCTAAATATCAGCCTGACGGGGATTTTTATAAATTTTTAACCCTGGGTATGCTGGCGCTGTTTATCGTCCAGATTGTCTTCCTGGCAGTTGGTATTTTCCTGGGGTGTGCGATGAAACAGCACAAGCGGGCCAGTTCTACGGCGGTATTCCTATTACTTGGAACCTATTTCCTCTCCATTATTTCTGGTATGAGCGAGAACCTGGAGTTTTTGAAATACTTTTCACCGTTCAAATATTTCGACCCTGCTTCGCTACTGCATGAGTCAAAAATCGACCTTCCCTTTGTGTGGCTGTCTGTCGGGATCATTGCTGTGAGCATGATTGGCGCGTATGTGACGTACTCAAAGAGAGATCTGTATATTTAATTAACACCCAGTCATGGTGCGTGTCCGATTAAGCGCAACCAACAAATTTAGTGATAAAAAAAGCTGCCTGAAATCATAAGGCAGCTTTTTAGGATGAGGGAGTGTGCAGCATCCAGCGGGCAAACCCTTACTTTAGAAATGAAGATGCCTTAGAGTTCCACCCCGAATGGGGTTCGACCCGCCTCCCTCCCACTGCAACTCCCTCCGGGATACCGGGGGGTCTGCAAATGCCATTTCCTGGATATGTGATCAAATATCAGGCTTCAACAAGATAATTTCGCATCATACCCATGTCTTCGTGTTCCAGATTGTGACAATGATAAAGATACAACCCTGTGAAATCCTCGAACTTGAGCAATACCTTAACACTCTCACCCGGCATAACCAGCACAGTATCATGCCAACCCTCGTCCACAAACCCATCGCTGAGCGTGTCCCAGGCAGCGCGTCCCGCCGCGCTGATTTCCCGCTCGATGATCTGAAATTGCAGGCCGTGGATATGCATCGGGTGTGGCAAAGCCATCCCGCCACCCATCATCCCCCTCCCACCGCCACTCTGATTGGCAAATTGCCAGACTTCGAGATCGCCCAGCTTGACCACTTCATCCTGAGCGACATTCGTCATCTCAAAAGTGCGTCCATTGATGGTCCAGCCCATACCCGCACCCATCGCTAGCGTGAAGTTGCGCGGCGAGAGGCGATTGATAGCATCTGCTTCGTTGTGCCAACGAATCATCGGAAGGCGTTCCGGCATCGTCGCGGATATATTTTCTGCATAGTCAATCTGGGTTGTCATGATCGGGAAGGCTGCTCCACCGCCGGGGGCAGCTGATGGCAAATTGATAAGACGCACCTGACTTCCCACCTCACGCCCGCTGAAGTCCATCCACAAATCGATGCGCTGGGCGGGTGCCAGAGTAATGGTCTCTTTTTGGATGGACTGCTCCAGCAAGCCGCCGTCGGTGGCAATCACTGTCATCGGCGTGCCATCTTCCCAGCCCAGCTTGTAGATGCGCGAGTTCGAGCCATTATGTAGGCGCAAACGATACGGGCGCGTCGCAACCGGCAGGGTGACATCGGGCTGCCCGTTGACCAACACACGGTCTCCCAAAAAGCCCATCATCTGATCCATCATGCCGTTGCCGCCGTAAACCAGTTGGTTATCCTCGTTAAAAAGACGATCCTGGATCACAACAGGTACGTCGTAATCACCGGATGGCAGGTCCAGGCTGCTTTCCTCATCATCGCTGATCAGGAAAAGACCGGCCAACCCATAGTACGCTTGCGGCCCAGTGCGTCCGTGCGGGTGTGGGTGATACCAATAAGTTCCAGCGCGGTCGAGAACGGTGAAGTCATAAACATAGGTCTGACCAGGTTTGATCGCCAATCGGGGATGGCCATCCGCTTCTACAGGAACATGCAACCCGTGCCAGTGGACAATAGATTCCTCGGGTAGCTCATTGGTGAAATGGACGCGGATCGCCTGCCCTTTTTTGACATTGAAAATCGGCCCTAGATAACTGTTTGGAATCGTGCGCAAAGCGTTGGCAGGGCCGCTCAGGACTTCACCCTGATACCTATAAACGCTTGTCGCTCTACCCGAGAGGATTTGCGCCTCGCTTTCGATGGCTTTCAACGCTACCTCAACATCTGGCACGCCTTTAGGGATTGTGTTTGTACCCGATACATTTATCGCGGGGAGAGAGGTCGACATGATGTCGCTCGCTGCGCAGGCGCTCAATAATGCTACCCCTGAATACCCCAACAGATGTAGAAAATGTCGCCGTGAAATTTGCATTGTAGTCATTCGTGCTCCTGTATGATGTAAGCGTGTAACTATTCGGGTATTATAGGTGCTAATTCTCCAATAAGGCAGGGCAATTCTGCGCATGGCCTTCTAAACAATTGGGCATCTACAGGCAATTACCACCTATACCAACCTAGCGCAAAGCGGATAAAACCCCCACCAGGCTGCTGCCCTTCTACAGTAGCACTGCCCTTATTAGCTCCAACTTTCCGAATACCAACAGAGAGAAGATATAATCCGCAGATGCAAATAAATTCACGGCATGAGTATAAGGCGACGATAACTTCACTGTATGAACGTACCCTCGGCAGCGAACTCGATCAAACCAACCACGCTGGGCGCCTTTAAGATACAATCCTTGATCAAATTTATCACAAAGAAAAGGAAGACATATCTGTTATGACAAAGAAATCCCGATCATCTCAATCTTCGAAGCGCACATTCATCATTACCTTCACGGTGCTTGCTCTCATCATTGGCGGTGCCGCCTGGATCTCCACCGCCAGTTCCGCCTCGACAACCGCACCTGTTATTGTCTCCCAACGCATCACTCCGCTCGAATATCAAAATGAGTTCGGCGATGGCACCCCTCACCTGCTCATCGATGTTCGGACACCGCAGGAATTTACCTCCGGTCACATCCAAAACGCCATCAATATCTCGGTTGAGACTTTACAAGCCCGACTGGATGAAGTGCCAGGGGGCTCTCCTGTCGTGGTCTACTGCCGAAGCGGCAACCGCAGCGCCTCTGCCGCGCAGATCCTGACTGAGAACGGCTATCAACAAGTTTACGATCTCGGTGGAATTCGAGATTGGGTGGCTCAGGGCCTGCCGATCCAATAGCAATATTCTTGATCTCGCTCCTCAAAACGCAAAGCTGGTCTCTCATTCGGAGGCCAGCTTTTCAGTTTCACACAAGGGTTTGCACTTGGATAACAGCTTCGCTTACGAAACGTAGATATAGCCCCAGGAGATAATCTGGACGAGAAGGAAGGCAACCATCGCAAACACGGAAGGCGCCGGATTGTGCTGTTTGGTAAAGCTGACAAACCCCCAGAGGCTCACTGGAACGACGATGAAGCTGCTTAGCTTAACCAGCGGCGGATATTGGGAACTCCAGTATACCCACATATATGCACCCAGCATCGTCAAGAGGTACAAGATTCGCAGTTGGGGAATGGAAAGTTTTGTCACCAGCGTAAATTTACCAACTGCGCGATCCGCCTCCCGGTCCGTCCAGTGAGTTGCCAGAAGGTTTACAAAAGCAAGCATCGCGAATGGAGCAGCTGCAGCCATGATAAAGGTGTCAACCCGGTGATGGATCACGGTATAACCGTACATCGGCAACAACCATGCACCGAGCAACGCGTTGTCGATCTCCCCCCACCCTCGCCAGGCGAGCTTCAAGGGTTTGAGCGAATAGCCCCAACCAAAGAAGGCTGCCAATCCCAGGATAGTCAGCACCTGCAAGGGAAGGTGCCCCATTAAGAAAGCAAAGATAGCAATCGTGAAACCAAGGATCACCGCCAGGATCGCGCCCCTGAGTGCAAAATTCTTATCGAGACCCGAATCCTGGAGAGCGCCACTCCCACCCGAGTAAGGTGTCCTCTTGGTCAACTTATCCGTTTCGTAATCTGCATACTCGTTCACGAAGTGAATGGAGACAGAAACCAGGATCGCAGCACCTAATCCAAGTAGGTATGAAAGGGAAGACCATGCTGATCCACGTACCAGAGCCATCAGAATCCCCCACGAGAAAACCAGGGCGATAAGCAGAATTTGATTAGGGCGAGCCATGCGAAAGAACAACTTCAAATACCGCATCATAGATTTCAACCGATCACGATTTCATCAAAGATGGATATGTAAAAATGGAGGCCGGAACGTCCCAGATTGATTCACAAATGTAAGCCGTCATCTATAAGCTTGATTCCCACCAAAGCTTGGTGGCCCCGTTCATCAGATCAGCCAGCAGACTTCGAAGCGGAGCCGGTTCAAGATTCGATCCCTTCAGTTCAGTAAGCTTGACCCAAAAGAATTCGAGATGTGGTTCGTGTGATTCTAAGGTGCTGTCAGCGTGAAGTCCCGGCAAATCAACCGAGAAGCAATGATTAATCTCATGGTGCACCCCAGCGTCATCTAACCATGTGTGCTCAACGGCCCCAAGGTACATATCAACTTCACCATGTACTCCGAGCTCTTCGTCCAATTCGCGCACTAGGGCAATTTTCATTGATTCGCCATGCTGAACGTGACCGCCCGGCAAAAACGTATTGGACGCACCTATGGAGTGTGCAATAAGGATGCGATCGTTCTTTACGATGACAGCTCTAGCCAATAGTTCAATCTGCAAAGTTGTCAATCCACCTTTTTAGTCATTCTCTACCTGACATGTTGATATTTGCACCCATTTCAACTGAGAATACTTGAGAGCGTGTTCCCTGGCGGTAAGGATGCCTACCAGCTATGTGGGTATTCAATTGATTGATCCTTTCGGATCTCTCGAGAGTACCTGCAGAAAGTTTATAGAGAGCACCGCAGTTCTCAATGCAAAGCCTGGATCCCCGGACCCGGGCTCTGCTTACACCTCAATCATCTGAACCAACTTGGTCTGGCTGTCATACAACGCCAGGGTGCTGCGCCCGTTCATCCCCATAAGCTCACCCGGGTTCAGCAGTAGGCATGAACCCTCCATGCCTTCATAGGCACTATGATCGTGACCGAAGCAAACAAGATCGTAGGAACCGGAGCGAGCTAAATCACGTGCGATCTCGGGATAATGATTTACACCGATTCTCACACCATCGATCTCAATCCGGGCAACCTCCCCGTGAAGCTGAATATTGGGATAAGTCGCCGCCACCCGTGAGATCCTCCAGGGGTCTCCGTCATTGTTGCCCCAAACGATGTGAATAGGTATCCCGCTGAGCCCTTCGCCAAGACGCTTGACCACAAATGGCGCGCAAAGATCGCCGCAGTGGATGACCGCGTCCATTGCCCGCAGATGCGGCATCGCTGCATCCAATTTCCAGATGTTATCGTGTGAGTCACTCAGGACACCAATTTTCATGATCACTCCCCAATTCAGATGATTTGTCCTACCATACCATTGAACGCGTCATCGCCCAAGAATTAACGACTGCAGGGGCGCATAAGCTGCGCCCCTGCGAAATCACATTCATGTACTCGCGTCTATGTTATTTCCCGAGACGTTCCTTGAAGGCTGCTGTGAGTGCAGGGACCACATCAAACAGGTCTCCGACAACACCAAAACGCGCTAGCTTGAAGATCGGCGCTTCGGGGTCCTTATTGACGGCAACGATCGTTTTGGATGTTCGCATCCCGGCAAGGTGTTGAATGGCGCCAGAAATCCCATTAGCGATGTACAGATCGGGTGAGACGACTTTCCCGGTTTGCCCTACTTGATTAGCATAAGGGATATAGCCCGCATCAACCGCTGCACGACTCGCCCCCAGAGCTGCGTTGAGAACGCTGGCCAGATCACCTACGAGCCCAAAACCCTGTTGAGCACGCCAGACTTCCTGTTCCTTTTCATCAGTAATCTCGTCTGGGGGTGTCAAGCTGGGATTGTTTGAAACCCCGCGCCCCCCGGAGACAATAACTGCCGCATCCGTAAGACTCACTCCCCCATCCGCATCTGTGTAACCAAGAACCTCAGTGAGAACATCCCCGACCTCAAACTCGAGGCTTGTGACTTCCCCGCTGCGGCTTGCGTCCTGTTCTGGTTTCGGGAATGCTCGGCTTCGCGTTGTGAGAATCTGCGGTTTGCGTTCTTTGTTAACCACTTTGGAGAGCAGCTTTCCAGCGTAAATCGGGCGAGTGGCGAGCACCAATCCGCCATCGACTTCGATCTCGATCACATCTGGCGAAACCCCTGTCTCGAGGTCCACTGCGGTCATTGCCGCTAGCTCACGCGTCCGTCCCGAGGTGGGTAGGAGAAGCACATCCGCCTCTGCAGCTGCTTTTGAGAGCACATCTGCAAAGGGTTCCGGACGGAAATCCGCTAGCGCGGGGTTTTCAGCAACGACTGCGTCGTCTGCACCATACTCGATCGCCTGCTTGGCCAGTGACTGAACATCCTGGCCAACGATGACCGCGGTGACTCCCGTACCGAGGGAGCCGGCGATTTTTCGGGCTGCCCCAATTGCTTCCCAGGAGGCAGGTAAAGCCTCGCCTTTAAAGTGATCTACATAAACGAGAACTTTATTAGTCATCAGACCACCTTCTCTTCTATTAGGCGATCAACTAACTTCACAGCGATCTCCTCAGGGGTTTCCCCCTCTACGAACTCACATTCAGTCTCGACTTTCGGTGGAGCCCAAACCTCAGGCCAGGTGACCGCCGACTCCAAATCCCCTTCGAGACCCAACTCTGCAGCGGACCAGATCGGAATTTCCGCTTTTGATGCTTTACGAATCCCCATGAAGGATGGATATCGGGGTTCGTTGATCTCCTTTACGACGGAGATCACGGCGGGGAATGAAGCCGCGACTTGCTGCCGGCTTTCATCCAACATCCGCTCAACTTCCAGCCGCTTGCTTTCAGGATCCAGGGAATTTATCACCGCAACGAGCGATAACGCCGGCCAGCCCAATCGACGTGCGACCTGCGAACCTGTTATGCCCGTTTCGGTATCTACCGAGGATCTGCCGAAGAAGACGAGGTCCACCTCGCCGACTTTCTCAATTGCTGCTGCAAGAATTTTGGAGACCTGCAGCGAATCGAGGCCGGCAAATGAAGGATCGCTCACGAGGATCGCGTTCTCACATCCCATCGCCAACGATAGTTTAAGAGCTTCCTTGGCATCTTCAGGGCCAAGGCTGATCGCCGTAACTTCACCACCATGCGCCTCCTTCAAGCGCAGAGCCTCTTCGACGGCAAATTCATCCCAGGGATTCAACACCAAGGGCGCATCCCCCCAGGAGATTTTCCCGTCTTCAACGGTGACCGTTGCAGCTGTATCGGGAGTTTGTTTTACACAGACAACGATATTCAAGGGTTCCTCCTTATCTAATAGGTTTTTCCACAATCCCACGTCTTATAAGCAGCTTGTTGATTGCCTATGACTGCCACGCTTGCGAGTCATACGCCGGAAGCTCACATCGTACTGCTTTATCTTTACGGTACCCCAGCGCATAATCCGCTTGGATTAAAGACTGGATTTCACTGCTCCCCTCATAAATCATAGCCCCGCGCGCATTGCGCATGAATCGCTCCACATCGTATTCATCACTGAATCCATAAGCCCCATGGATCTGAATGGCTTCAGATGCGGCATGAAAGGATGCATCTGTTGCGAATTGTTTTGCGATGGAGGTCTCAAAGGTATTGCGCTTCCCCTCGTTCTTCATCCAACCGGCTTTCAGATAGAGTAAACGCGCTATTTCGTAGTCACGCGCCATGCGTGCGATCTTCTCCTGGATGAGTTGATGGTGAGCGATCGGTTTCCCAAAGGATTCTCGCTCTTTCGCGTACGCCACGCTGGCTTCAAGTGAGGCACGAATTAACCCTGTCGCGCCTGCGGCGACCGTATACCGGCCATGGTCGAAAGCGTTCATCGTAACCTTGAAACCCTCACCCTCTTCCCCAATTCGATTCCCAAGCGGCACGCGCAC
This sequence comes from Anaerolineales bacterium, assembly GCA_004376895.1. Taxonomy (GTDB): domain Bacteria; phylum Chloroflexota; class Anaerolineae; order Anaerolineales; family E44-bin32; genus E44-bin32. The sequence continues at coordinate 15,083 of SOIH01000087.1, forward strand.
ATCCTGGAATAAAATCCATCCTGTAGACCCGGCACGCACGCCTAGCTTCCCATGGATATCCCCGCGTGAAATTCCAGGTCGATCCATCTCAACAATAAATGTAGTAAGCCCCTGACTGAGCTTCGCCACATCGGAATTGGTCCTAACAGCTACAACTGCAAAATCCGCTTTGGTTGCGAGTGAGATCCACATCTTTTCGCCGTTAAGGATGTACTCATCTCCGTCCCGCTTGCCCGTCATCAGTATATTCGCAAAATCCGAACCTGCGCCGGGCTCTGAGAATGCCCCTCAGCCAATCTTCTCCCCACGTGCCAAGGGGACAAGGTACTTCTCTTTTTGTTCCTCTGTTCCCCACTGGAAGAGAGTCATGCTTGCTAAACCATTGTGAACGGACATCACCACCCGCAAAGTGGTATCAATCACTTCAAGTTCTTCGCTTGCCAAACCCAATGAGATGTAATCCATCCCTTGCCCGCCATAACGCCCCGGGATGCAAATGCCGAGGATCCCCAACTCCCCCATCTTGGGCAGGACATGAGGGGCCATCTCTTGTTCCCGATCGGCTTCTTTGATTGTGGGCGCGACCTCCTTACGGGCAAAATCGCGAACCATTTTCTGAACCACCTCATGTTCCGTTGTGAGACGAAAATCCATCCACGCTACCTCAGGAAAAACGTGCCTCGATTATAGACGGTCAAACTGGGCGAGACAACCTATCTAGTGAATTCGAAGTGTTTTAGTGTCCATTATCACCCTACAACGGGAGGTTCATCCCGTTTGGGCTTCACTTCATTTGTATCGACCTCTGGCGATAAATAGAAGAAATATCCGCTCTCCCTATCTCGGTCTATAATTCACCTGTGGTTCACCGGAATTAATCATGCTTGAAAAACTCCGCCGACACTGGCAAACACTGACAATCACGATCCTTCTTCTCCTTGCGTTATCGCCGTCACCGATAGCGTTACCCTTTCTCCATCCCCTGCAAACGGCACAGGCATCCCTTAAGACAGGGTCCCAGGAGATCGCCATCGGGCAACTCGAAGATGCTATAGAGTTTGAGAGAGCACTTGCGGGATTGCACTTGGAAGTCGCCGAGTTGGCTTTCGATGTTGATGATATGGATACAGCCAGCGCTCATTTAGACGCGCTAGATATTCAAAACTTGCCGAGCCACGAAGCCTATTGCCTCCGTCAGCGGTTAAGCATCCGCGTTGGAGAGTTCGCTGGATTAGACAATGCCTGGCAAAGTCTGATTATAAATTGCCCGGAATCAATCTCAGAGATCGAGCAGCTTGCACGAGAACGGCTTGCTTCAAACGATCTCGACGAGGCACTTCCAATCTTTGAGGCCCTGGCCAAAACGACATCGCTTAACGCTGAGACCGAGGAGGCTTACGCATATGCGAAAGCGGCTTTGGCACCTGTGGATTCGCTACCGCTCCTTCATACGCTCGCCCGGAGAGCAGATCAGACACCTCCACTTGCAATCGATCTCATTCTTGCGATCGAGAATTCTGCCGGCGGACCATCTCCCACTCACTCTCTGGCCCAGGTAGGGCTAACCTTCGCCCGTCATGGCCGATGGAAATTGGCGATACCCTCTCTTGAAAGGGTGCTGGAAATGGACCCCGATTTCCATGAGGCGCGTGCCTATTTGGGTTTATCAAAAGACCAAACAGGGCAGAACGGGTTGGATGATCTGCTAACCGCTACCGACGCACTGCCTGACCAAGCCCTAGCGCATGTCTTTCTGGCCTTGCATTGGCTAAGAGCAGGTGAGGAAGAACAGGCGAGGGAAGCTTTGACCGTTGCCGCTCAACTCGATCCGCTCAACCCTGCGATTGCTGCACAATTAGGTGAGGTATATACAGGCCTTGGAGATCTCGCGACTGCATCCGCTGCCTACCGCCAGGCAACTGCCCTCGATCAAAAGAATCCTGCCTTCTGGCTCTTGCTTGCGAGATTCTCCAATCAATATGAAGTAGATATCCGTTCTCTTGCGCTTCCTGCAGCTCGAAATGCAGTTGCATTAAGTACGAGGGAAGCGGCCCCTCTTGCCGAACTTGCCTTTACGCATTTTCTCTTGGGCAACAACATTCTTGCAGAACGCCTCCTCTGGCGGGCCGTTGCGTTGGATCCCTATAATGCACAAACGCAGTATTATCTTGGTTTGTTTTTCTACGCCCAAGGGGATCCAGGCGGAGCATGGGCTGCCATGCAGCTGGCCTCATCTCTGAACGCACCTCAACGTTATCAAGCGCTCGCAAAACGCTGGCTTGAAGGGGCTGCTCGCTGAAAACGCCGTTAGTTCATGGATTCAAGTTCACAGAGATCATTAATCTAACCTCGTTGCGAATGAGAGGGCTGTGCTAGAATGCGGCTAGGTGAAAGAAACGTGATGATAATGCGCAGAATTTCCTTCACCGCGAGCATGGTCGCGGTTTTCTCACTCTACCTTGGAGGATGCAATTGGCTATATCCTCCAGCCGGTCCGGGCGAAGTTCTATTCCAGGATGACTTCTCTCTTACTTCAAGCGGTTGGGATCGCTACCAGGATGATATTTATCGAGCAGATTACCAGGATGGCGAATACCGCATTGAGATTTTTTCCCCGGAGACTGTCGCTTGGAGCCTGCCCAAATTATCATTCCAAGATGTTTGGATAAGCGTTGAGGCCGTTAGAGTTAAGGGACCTGAAGATAATGCCTTCGGCGTGATTTGTAGATATGAGAATCCAAGCAATTTCATCTTCTTCCTCATCTCAAGCGATGGTTACGCCGGCATAGGACGCTACGTAGATGGCGAGAAAACACTATTAAGCGATGAATCCTTGCTTCCGACAGATGCCGTACACAAGGGGGGTGAGGGGAATTTCATCCAGGCAGAGTGTATCGAGGATCGCCTGACTCTATTTGTGAACAACTCACGCGTGGCTGAGGCAGTCGTTGAAGACATTCGCTCGGGCGACGTGGGGTTGATCGCCGGCACTTACGCAGATCCCGACGTCGAGATTCGTTTCGATAATTTCTCTACTGTCCAGCCCTGAGGTTGCGAAAAACCACCGATGAAAGTGTTTCTTGACAGCGTTGGTTGTCGTTTAAATCAAAGCGAGATAGAGCGTATCGGTCGCGATTTCCGTCTCGCAGGTTGTGAGCTCGTAGGCGATCCGGCTCAAGCCGATCTGGCCGTGATTAATACCTGTACGGTTACTCGGCGAGCAGACGCGGATTCACGACAAAAAACACGCCAGGCCGCGAGAGCGGGAGTCGATCAAATCATCCTCACAGGATGCTGGGCAACACTGGAAGAACAGAGCGCCCTCGGACTTCCAAAAGTCATCCGGGTTGTAAAAAATGACGATAAGAGCCGCCTCGTCCCAGATCTCCTTGGCCAGCCGCCCGATCTATTTAATCAAGAGCCGCTTCAACGCGAACCACTTCCCGGATCGAGAATGCGTACGCGGGCGTTCATTAAGGTCCAGGATGGTTGCAATAATCGTTGTGCGTTCTGCGTTACGACTCTTGCGCGCGGTTCGGCTTTGAGCCTCCCAGCGGCATCTGTGTTAGATGAGGTCCGCGCCGCGCTCCGAGGTGGGAGCCAAGAGATTGTTCTCTGCGGTGTCCATCTTGGATCCTGGGGTAAAGACCTGAGCCGAGGCAGCAGTTTACGAGACCTCATCCAACTCATATTAGAAGAGACGGATATTCCTCGTTTGCGGTTGTCCTCTCTCGAGCCCTGGAATTTAGACGCAAACTTCTTCTCACTCTGGCAAGACCCCCGGCTTTGCAGTCACCTGCATCTTCCTCTGCAATCAGGTTCTAATGCCACGCTTCGTCGTATGGCACGGAAAACGTCGCAAGATGACTTCTCGAAACTAATCAAGGCAGCCCGGGCAGCAATCCCAGATGTTGCGATCACAACAGATATCATCGTCGGCTTTCCTGGTGAAACGAAAGAGGAATTCGAGGAAAGTCTTACCTTCGTTGAAGCAATGGACTTTGCTGGCGGGCATGTGTTCACCTACTCCGAACGTGAGGGCACTCCAGCTGCTAGTTTCGATCATGCCATCCCAATATCTGTTCGACGTGAACGCAGCGCGGTGATGAGAGCGGCATTCGCACGATCGGCAGAGCATTATCGCCACGCATTTATAGGGAAAATCTTACCCGTTCTCTGGGAGAGCACCACCGACCTTGGAGAGGCTGGCTGGCAGCTCTCAGGACTGACAGGCAATTACCTGCGAGTAAAAGTGAGCGGTGTCGAAAACCGCTGGAATCAGATATCAGATGTGGAAATTGTCCGTCCCGTAAAAGGAGTTCTACAGGGGCGGGTCATCACGAACCACAGTGTGTGATCAATCTTCCGCTGAAGATTCCCAACTTGACTGAAGTCCTAATCCGGATTAATCTCCATTTTTCTGGCGGCCTACACGCTCTTGCTGAATCTTAAGCCTTGGTCGTCTCTATGATATCTTCTCCTTGAACTGTAATTCGTCAAACTCGCGATAATTGGCTGCGGACGAGCCTGCAAAACCCGCCCGGTAATCCTTAGAAACCCGTATATGGCTATGCGCAAACAAATAAGAAACCCGCAATAACCTTCACAGTGTTGAAAAACCATAGGTATAATGGACGCATGATGAACAAAGAGACACTCCAAGCAGACCTCATGAAAGCGATACGCTCAAAGGATGATGTGCGGAAACGAGCTTTGCGTATGGTGCTTTCTGCTATTAAACTCGTCGAGATCGAACATCGTGACAGTCTCGATGAGCCGACCATCCTGGGGATCATCCAGCGGGAAGTTAAATCCCGTCAGGAGACAATTGAAGAAGCCAAGCAAGCAGGTCGAGATGAACTCCTCGCCTCCACGCTTGCCGAGATCGAAGTTTTACAGATTTATCTTCCCCAACCTCTCGGGGAAGATGAGCTCGCAGAGATCGTTGAACAAGCAATCGAGGAAGTTGGCGCATCCGGTTCTCAGGATATGGGCAAAGTCATGAAAGCCCTGATGCCTCAGATACAAGGACGGGCTGATGGAAAAACCGCCAGCGACCTCGTCCGAGGGCTTCTCTCATCTCCACAGAAGGATTAATGGACGAAAATACAAGCACGAATCTAACCACCCTTGAACGCTTACGGAGTGCCTTATCGGCAGCCCGGCTTTGGTTCATTCTACTTTTTGCTGTTGCTGGGACAATCGCTGCGATCTCTATTCCCGTTAACAACAGCGCTCAAACATACGGCTTGCAGATTAGCGACGTCGCCCCCCAAGATATTCATGCTCTGTATGATTTGTCATATGTCAGCGAGGTTTTAACTGAACGAGAACGAACCGTAGCGAGCGAAAACGTACCGCAGGTATATGACCAACCGGACATCAATGTCACGAGGCAACAATTAGAACGGCTCCAGGCTGCGCTCACATTCATAGATTCGGTCCGCAGCGATCCTTACTCCACAAATCAGGTAAAGCTATCCGACTTGAGCTCAATGTCCGATATCCGCCTGGATACCGAGACGGCGCTTTTGATCTTAGAGTTGTCAGACTTACACTGGCAAACCGTAAAATCTGAAACGCTCACCATCGTTGAGCAAGTCATGCGGAATGAAATTCGCGAGGGTCGTGTCGAGGAAGCGCGAAGAACTATACCTGCGCTGGTGAGTATTTCCCTTCCAGAAAATCAGGCGACAACCGTCGAAACCCTCGCCCCCGCGTTCGTTACTCCTAACACTTTTCTTAACATTGCTGACACGGAAGCCGCCCGAACCGAAGCCAGAGAATCCGTCGAGCCAGTCATTAAATCATATGTAGAAGGGGAGACAATCGTCAGCCGGGGAGAAGTTGTCGGGGCGCTTGACATCGAAGCACTGATGGAATATGACCTTCTCAAGCCCCCCAACCCGTGGCTTGAAATCGCTATTCGATCTCTGTTGGTCATCCTTCTGATCGGTATTTTCACAACCTTCGCCTACCGCATACATCCCAAGGAAATAACCAAGGCTAATCTCGCGTTTACGCTTAGCCTACTCTTCATTATCATTACCCTTAGCATGCAGGCTTTGATCCCCGACCGAACCGTTTTCCCCTATGTCTTCCCTTATGCTGCTCTTCCTATTCTGGTCACAGTCTTTTTCAGCCCCAGCTTAGGGGTGATGATCTCACTCCTCACCGGGACCCTGGCGGGGTTTCTAGCACCCCGTGGTCTCGAACTCGCGCTATATGCCATTATCAGCGGAATCCTTGCATCGTTGATGATCAAGCGAGCCGAGCGATTAAGTTCGTTCATCTCCGCCGGTTTAGCTGCAGCGTTGGGTTCTGCCCTGGTAATTGTTATCTTCCGCCTCCCAGATCCCGCCATGGACATCATTGGCAAGACTACTCTCTTAGGGGTTTCGATCGTCAGCGGTTTGCTTTCTACTAGCCTGGGCTTTGGTTTACTCCTTATCATTGGCAATCTTCTAGGTATAACAACGAATCTGCAGCTGCTTGAACTCTCTAGACCGGACCATCCTCTTCTCCAGAAAATCCTGCGCGAAGCTCCCGGCACGTATCAGCATAGTCTTCAAGTGGCAAACCTGGCGGAGCAAGCCGCACGCGAAATTGGGGCGAACGCCCTGCTCACCCGGGTTGGCGCTCAATATCATGACGTCGGGAAATCCCTTCATCCACAATTCTTCATTGAGAATCAGGTGCCCGGACAGAACGTCCACGAGCAACTAGACCCGAAAACAAGCGCCAATATCATCCTATCCCACGTTCCAGAAGGCTTGTCTCTGGCGCGTAAATACCGTATCCCGCAGAGCATCCGAGCCTTCATCCCTGAACACCATGGCACGCTGAAAGTCTCCTACCAGTATAGCGAAGCACTCGAAGCTGCCAATGGAGATACTGATCAAGTGGATAGACGGGATTACACCTACAAAGGTCCTGTTCCGCTTTCTCGAGAGACTGCGCTGCTTATGCTCGCCGATGGCTCGGAAGCTGCCGTCCGAGCCAAGAGACCCCAAAGTAAAGAAGAGATCAACCAGATCGTCCGGCGGATAATCAGCGACCGCATGGAAAAAGGGCAATTCGACAAGACCGATCTCACATTACGGGATTTGAATACCATTCGGCGATCCTTTGTTAAGACACTGACAAACATCTATCATCCGCGAATCCAATACCCAAAATCACCATCGGAGGACGATCAAAGCCAGGAAGATACGCAACCTGTGCAATCCACATAGATCGAACCCCCATGACCCATCTGGCTCGTGTTGAGTCCAACAGCGAATACAGTGAATATGCCTCTGACGTAGAACGCGCTGCGCTGACAGCGCTGGATTCAGAGAACGCTGAAAGTGGCGCTCTCACAATCGTCCTTACCGATAGGGCGCAGGTGCAGGCGCTAAATCGAGAATTCTCAAGCAAAGACATTTCCACAGATGTACTCTCCTTCCCCGATGGCACCATTGACCCGGATCTTAACCTGATGTATTTCGGGGACATCATCATTGCCGTGTCAATCGCGCAAGAGCAAGCTAAGCGCGCAGGACACTCAACAAACGATGAATTGATGTTGCTGACCGTACATGGCACATTGCATTTGCTAGGATTTGACCACAATCTCCCGCAGGAAAAGGATCGGATGTGGGCTCATCAAGAACGCATCCTGAGCCAACTAGGAATCACGATCCAATCACCGGAATGAAACTGATGACATCTCCCAAAAGGGCTCAATCTCGTCTTGCCTCCTTCCGTCACGCATTTGCAGGTTGGCTGCATGTTCTTCGCACTCAACGAAATGCCTGGATTCACGCCATAGCGACAATTATTGTGTTTGCAATCGCAATATGGGTAGGTATAGACAGACTCTCTGGGGCGATACTCCTTATTACAATTGGATTAGTCTGGGTCTCAGAATTTCTAAATACAGCACTCGAGGCCATTGTCGACCTAGCAAGCCCTGAGGTCCACCCACTTGCTCGGGTTGGAAAAGATGTCGGTGCAGCAGCAGTCTTGATTTCCACACTTGTCGCCATTCTCGTTGGCCTTCTCATCCTTGGTCCTCCGTTATTAATTAAAATCACTTCACTCCTTTAGACCGAACCCATCTCAGCTGTGATATGCTGCCATCCCGAATAGAACTTTGAGTTCATTGCAGGGCTTGTTAATCTATGCCATAATTTGTGACATCGAGTAAATCCAACCTTTATTTACTTCTCAGGAAGTCAACGCATGGACACAACGGAACTGCGCGGAAAACTTTATCGAGCAGGTACAAGTTCTTTCGATATACATAACCCGATGCAGGCACTTACCAGCCTGATACTCCTTACGTGCGAATTGGTCTCTGCAGACCGCGCCGCACTTTTTGATGTCGATAAAACGGAAGGGGGATATACACCTCGCATCGCTCACGGTCTACCGTTGCGCGACCTCGGTCGGGTTGCACTCAGCTCCGACCACCCTCTCCTACTTGAAGTCTTCTCCTCGAAGCGCGCAATTTCCACGAATGGCGAGACGGGATCGCTCGGCTTACCCCTTGCCCCCGGCACTGTCGCATGTGCGCCTTGCTTGAGCGACGACAAGATCATTGGTTTGCTTTTTACCGCAAAAGATCAACGCGATCCGTATGATGAAATCGATTTAGAAACACTCGAAGTCCTTGCCTCGCGGGCGGCAGAGGTATTTATCTTAGCCCAACAAACTACCAGCCAGAGCTACCTGCTGCATAAGCTCTCTCTACTTTACCAGGCCAGTCATGCCATTACAGGCACACTGGATCGGCAAGAAGCAATCAAGCAGACTGCAGCACACTTGTTAAAAGCGACATCAGCCGACACTTGTGAAATATTAGCCTTCGATGAAGGCAAAGGCGAGACATCCCGTTTCCGGCAACAGCTAGGGAAATCAATGCAGCAAACGGTTGTTTCTCTTGTTGCTGACAAAATGCCGGATTACCCAGCTCACCAGAAGGTTCAAAAAAAACTTAAGCCCGAGATCATAAGCCTCACGCCACCTTCAGGATCCGCGAAAGATATCGCAATGCTGGAAGCGGAGGGAATCTCCACCGCAGCAATTTTTCCGCTAGCCACGCGAAAAGAATCCCTCGGCCTAGTTCGCCTTCTCTACAACAAGGGAGGACACGATGTAGATGAGCAGGAACTGGAACTAGCTCAGGCGATTATCAATATCGGCACCGTCGGGATTCAGGACGCGATCCACTTTGAAACAGCGGAAGCCCGAGCCAGCCAGTTACAAGAATTAAGTTTAATCGGCAAGGAGATGACATCCACGCTTGACTTGGAAGTCGCCCTCCAAAAAGCGATGGAGCAATCCCAAAATCTGTTGAAAGCAGAAGCGGTCGTTCTCTTCCTGCTCGACGATGACAGAGAGAAATTGATTTTAAAAGCCAGTGGTGGCGCGCGGATGAGAATTCGCGATTTGGCCATTCGACTGGAAGAGGGAATCGCCGGATGGGTCACTCGCAATAATAGCCCTCTGATTGTGAATGATGTTCGTACAAACCCCCTATATCAAAGCGCGATCGACGGCCAAACTGGCCTCCTGACTACATCGGTACTTTGCGTTCCACTTCAACAGCGAGACGAGGTCATAGGTGCGATCCAGGCCATCAATCACCCTCGCGGCGCATTTACCGAAACAGATCAGCAACTGCTGACTTCGGTTGCTTCCTGGGCTGCTGTTTCCCTCGAGAACGCCAGCTTGTTCCAGAGTGTGGCGGATGAGCGATCACGTCTTGAAACCACATTGGTGGAAACGGCGGACGCGGTCGTTCTGACGGATATCAGCGGCCGCATCATCTTGGTAAATCAAACTGCGGGACAAGTCTTTCGGATTAACCCTGATCTGGCGAAAGATCGCTTCGCATCTGATATTTTCGTCGATCACACACTTGGTGAACTTCTGATGGACGATGAGATCACCCTTCCAACGAGTGTCGAGGTGACGACGCCCACAGAACGCGTTCTCTATGCGACCATCAGCGAGATCACAGACGTGGGACGGGTTGCGGTTATGCAGGATATCACTGCACTTAAGCAGATCGATCGAATGCGCTCTCAACTTCTTGGCACCGCCGCCCATGACTTGAAAAATCCGCTCAACGCAATCCGGCTGGGGGCAGATTTACTCAACGATGCCGAATTGAGCGACCAGCAGCGCAAGGCGCTTAACATGATGCAGCGCGCAACTGACAGCATGATAAACCTCATAAGCGGTTTGCTCGAAACGATCCGCGTGGAGTCAACCTCGAACATCGCTTATGAGCCTTTTCAGATTCACGATTTAATCCGGAGCACTATCGAGGATTTAAGACCTCTCTTCGATGCTAAGAAACAAACGGTAATTTACGAACCTCACGATGAATCGCTATTGATCGTGGGTCACGTTACCCGCTTGAGCTCAGTCATGTCGAATCTCTTGAGCAACGCGATAAAATTCTGTAAGGACGAAGCTCGGATCGAGATAAAGGTCCGCTTGGGTGATGATGAGATAATTATTAGCGTAATCGATGATGGACCCGGCATCCCCGAGGACGAAATACCTCGTGTATTCGATCACCTCTTCCGCGGTCGGGTTACGGTAATGGATCCGAACAACCCCATCGATGGTACAGGTCTTGGACTGGCTCTCGCCAAAACAGTAGTCGAGCAGCATGGGGGTCGGATTTGGGTCACGAGCAAGGAGAATGAGGGGAGCACATTCAGTTTCTCCATACCACGCGAGCGTACTCCGAAAACTGGCTCGCTCCGAAAAGAAAAAGAGTAATTAACCCCTCAAGCGGAAGAGCACACTTCCCTGAAAATAAATCTTCTATGTATCCAAGCGTCCACGCGGATACCGTAGTCGTCCACCGTATACCAGTTCACCTAAGATCAATTGAGGATGGATAACCTTGGCATTTACAGATTTTAGATTTGGAACCGTCGGAACACCCCGCTCAACCCCTAAGAAGCCTGGAGGGACCATCGGTACGATCCGGTACCTTTCTGAACTTAAACTCCATGCATTCGAGATTGGCTGGGTCCGCTCTGTGAGAGTTTCTGAGAAGACTTGCGCGGCAATTAAGGAAAACGCAGACGAATCGGGAATGCACCTCAGCGTACACGCGCCATACTACATCAACTTAAACGCCGATGATGATGAGTGGCCTAAGAGTCGGAAGCGCCTGATGGATGCCGCTTTCTATGGGAACCTCGCTGGAGCGACGGATATCGTTTTTCATCCCGGCTCCTACTTCGGGCAACCTCCCGAGGAAGTCTTGCCCTCTGCAATCCAAAGGCTGCAGGATTGCGTCGATGAACTACGTAATCAGGGAAACCTAGTTGTACTGCGTCCTGAGACGATGGGTAAGGGCGCTCTGTTAGGATCACTCGATGACACGCTCGTATTGTCGAAAGAGATCGAAGGTGTTGAGCCCTGTCTCGACTTTGCTCACCTTCATGCACGAGCAGGTGACGGCACAATCAATTCATACACTGAATGGGTAGAAATTCTTGAGCGATACGAGTACTTCCTTGGAGGGAAGGCTCTCAAGTGCCTCCACTGCCATCTTTCTGGCATCGAGTATGGGAACAAGGGTGAGAGAAACCACCTGATGCTAAACGATTCGGATTTTAATCTCGATGCTCTGCTCCGGGCGCTCAACGCACGTAATTGCGGAGGCCGGATTCTGTGCGAAAGCCCCCAAGACATGGATAAAGACGCTCTGCAAATCATGGATGCCTGGAAGATAGTCTCAGGCGAAGCCCTTCAACCCGATCAGGGTTCTTCTTCGTGATGTTCTAACCTGTTCTGGTTGGAAACTTTTCGAGAAGCAGCTCAAGCAACCACCCCAAACGGTTCGCTTACCTCAATCCACGATTAATTATTTGGCAAGCTTACACAGCTTATCTAACCAACAAAAGATCCTGTGGGTGCAGATCCACAGGATCTTCATAACGATAAACTGAGCGAAACTTGTTGATCTAGGTGCTAACTCGTCTGCGAGCCGGGAAGGCGATCCCGAAGCCCCTCTGGGCGAACGCCGTCCATCTGTTCAGCCCTCTCTGCCGGGATATGACCCGCACCCACGATCACAGCGAGCAATTCACCATTGCCGAGATCCCTTCCCACGACGATTGAGATCATGCCCACCTCAAGATCACCGAAACCATTTACGCTTCCATCTCGAGATTTGTATTTGGTCGAACCATCCACGGAAAAAGTCTTCTGATCCCCGGAACGAGTCTCTACAGTAAGGGAATTGCTTCCCAGCGAGACGATCTTCCCGGCAGTATTAACGACTTTGGGGCGTTCAGGACGGTCTTCAGGACTTCCGGCCAGCACCACCAGAGCTTGATTGGTACCATCTTCCATCTTAATCGCGCCCACCATGGCGAACATCCCACGCTTAAGATCATGGATTCCGGTTACCGATCCATCGCGGCTCCTGAATTTCGTCCGCTCCCCGGTGACGAAAGTAATACTGTCACCTTCTTTTGATTGAACGGTGAAAGTCTCCTGTCCAGGGACAACACTCGTAATCTCACCTGAGGTGCGGAAAACCCGGTCACGGATATCTCCGCCTGGAGTCCCTGCCGCCACAACAAGGGCGACGATTCCGTTATCTTCTGTGTCCGCTGCAGTTACGAGGGCGACCATACCAGGCTCGAGATCGCTCAGCTTGGTCACTTCCCCATTACGGCTGCGGAAGCGAGTGCGATCGATGACATTGATTGTCAGACTGCGCCCATCCTCCGTGAGGAGCGTAAAGTAACGATCACCTACACCGCCAACCTCGCCCTTCAAGCGCATTAACTCGGGCACTTCCTCAGGAGTGGCAGCAAATACTACTGAGGCGTTTATCGTCCCATCGCCACGCTCCTGACCAACGACGATGATCCGCATGTCAACGACTAAATCCTCAAACTCTTGAACGGAGCCGTCGCGGCTGCGATACTCAGTATTGCCCGTGACATGTACATGAACGTCGGTGCCGCTGAGCGTACGGACAGCGAACGTATTTCCGGGGAAATCCACGTTGAGAATAACCCCTGCAATCCGCAGCTGGTTGTCCGGCGCATCACCTTCGGCATAGGCAACTCCCACAAATCCCAGGGTAAGAGCAGCAGTCACCAGAATGATCCGTATCCATTTTGTAAACATCGCAAACCTCCTTTGATTTGAATACACTTATAGCTTCAAGGAAGCGCGCGAAAAGATCATGTCGCGTATGTAAAAACGCTGTAAAGCCGGGGGGGATTGTTGAGAGAGCTCTCCAGATCGAAATTCCAGAAAACTCGAGGATCAATTATCGGGAAACTGAAGTTCCTCTTTTCCAGTTAACTTGTCATGGATGCGGTCGATTACGATATCGAGGTGTCGGGGTTGGTGGACGAAATCGAGATCGTCCGTGCGGATTGTCAACACCGGGCAGATATCGAAACGGTTGATCCATTCCACATACAGGGAATCGAGCAACTCGAGGTATTCTTGGGTGATCCCCAATTCCATGTCTCTGGCACGCTGCTGGATACGAACCATAAGAACAGGCACGGGCGCCTTTAGATGTATCAAGAGGTCCGGGGAAGGCAGCTTTCCTACGATGAGGTCGAAGACCTTGCGGTAGTTCTCATAATCTCGATCGGAAAGTGTCCCTAATCTTAGAGCTGCCCGGGCGAAGATCTCCGCGTCCTCGTAAATTGAGCGGTCGATAATCGTCGAAGCGGGAGAGTCGGCCAGGGCTAGATGCTGGTCTGCACGGTGGCCAAGGAAAAAGACATTAAGGTGAAAAGCCCAGACTGCCATATCGGCGTAGAAATCAGCGAGGTAGGGATTATCGACCACAGATTCGTACGCAGTATCCCAACCTAAACGCTCCCCCAGCCGCTCTGTGAGTGAAGTTTTCCCAGACCCGATGTTTCCGGCGACGAGCACGAAATGTTTTGCCATAGTCAACTACTCCTTGACAGTAAATATAATCGTGTTAATCCCATTATTAATTGTTACTCTAGAAACCATTAACGCGGGTGGCCATTTTAGATTTTCAATTCAAGATGAGCAAACCAATGAAGGCAAGAGGTTTTTCACAAAAGGGATGTAGAAAGAGCGCGAGTGATTCGCAAAGAAGATTTCTCAATATAAATTCCTCGTTGAAGCTTGCTTTCCGGACCGGATGAAATTCTAGGAAGACTCACCTGCTTTCGTGAGCAGTGAACGAATCTCTTCTAGCTGCCCATCAGATACGTCGAGGCCTTCGAGCTTCCCTTCCGCACCGGAGACGATCCGTCGTCCAAGTTCCGTATGAGCCCAGACCTTAAGGTCTTCCTCGAGCGGCGATCCAACCACATCTTCACGAACGATCTTTCCATCCTCCATCACCAGGATGCGGCTCGTTTCACGCGCGACGGCAAGGTCGTGCGTGACGATAATAAAAGTTACTCCTTGGCTGAGATTCAATTCGCGAATTAACTCCATCAGGCTATGTCCTGCGGCGCTATCCAGGTTTCCCGTGGGTTCATCAGCGAGTACAAGCGGAGGGTTATTTGCCAGCGCTCGGGCTACAGCAACGCGCTGACGCTGACCTCCCGAAAGTTGATTGGGTAAGTGGCCTCGTCGATCCGATAAGCCTACCAATTCCAGAAGTTCCTCTGCCCGCGCATTGCTCTCCGATGCGGTCAGACGCCCAACCATCGGCACTTCGAGGTTTTCAAGTGCCGTCAGCGTAGGAAGTAGGTTGTGCAGTTGAAAAATGAAACCAACGGTATTTGCTCGGAAAGCAGCTTTATTCTTGATCTTCGACACATCCTGTCCCCCAATGAAAACCGAACCTTTCGTGGGCGTATCGAGCGCGCCGAGGATATTCAGGAGCGTACTTTTGCCGCTGCCGCTCGGCCCCATGATCGCAAGAAGTTCTCCTTGCTTGACCCGTAAATCGACCCCGTCGAGGGCACAGATCTCCTCGCCATCACCATAAACCCGCATTAAGTCGTTGGCTTCAATTATCCATTCTCGAGCGGCATCCATCATCAACTCTCATCCTAGGTATGAAACGAGGCGATAGCCCCCCCCAACGCTATCAACTCCCAATTTCGATATCTACAAAAGCCGTCATCCCCCACCTAACTTTCTCTGGAACATCAGTCAGTTCAAGTATCACCTTGTAATTCACCCCCGAACCCTCAGTCGATTTGCTGGCGATGTAAACGACCTGACCCTCAACCTCAAGATCTGCTAACGCGTCAAAAGTGATGATTGCGAAGTCACCTATCTCGATTTGTGCAGCATCGATCTCGTTCAAGTCCGTCGTCTCCACCCTTAGAGTCTGTAAATCTGCGAACACAATCAGAGGCTGCCCAGGAGCGACCCACTCCTTCTCCTGTGTGTGTATCTCGCTGATCGTCCCGGCGAACGGCGCTTCTAAAATAAGCAGAGAGAGGGCGGTTTCAGCCGCTTTTACCTGAGCCTTCGCAGTGGCAACCCGCGCTTCCACTCGTTCGAGGGTTTCGGGATCCGGGCCATTTTTAACTCGTGTCCAATTCTGTTCAGCAATACCGAGTTCCGCCTCGGTTATTGAAAGTTTGGCATCGAGAATGGCTTGATCTGTCTCAGATGGATGGCCTAAATACCAGTTGAGATTCCTGAGCGCGGCATCGCGCGCACTGCGCGCAGAAGATAGTGCGATCAACGCCATCGCCCGTTGGGCATCGTCCTCGGATCGACCAGAGTAGCTGTCGTAATTGGATTTCGCTCGGTCGACCTCCTCCTCCGCAATCACGAGGCTGGCCTGCGTAGCGTCGATCGTGGATTGGCTGGCGCGATAACCTTCCTGCTGAACACGCCAGTTGTACTCTGCGTCTTCAAACGCATCTTGGGCATTCGCTAAGGCAAGCTGCGTCTGCGCACTTACAAGCTCAGCAGTGCGGTGCACCTCATCCAGGTTTTGGTTTGCAAGGATGAGTTCTAAGCGAGTAGCGTCCAACGCAGCATGAGCCTGTTCTCTCCCCTCTAAAGCCATCAGGGTTTTTCCCTTCTCAACCATCTCCCCCTCTTCAACCATGATTGCATCCAGAATACCTGGAGTCGGGAAACTCAACACAACCCTTTTTGAAGGGAGCACAATACCCGTGGCACTGACTACAGGCTGAAAGTCCTCCAGAATGGCACTGTTGGACTCCTCGGTTAAGTCGGGTGTGCCTTGGCTGCACGCAGGAAGAACGAGAATCGCAGCAATCAAGAGAAGATATAAAGCTCGCAATGCTATTTTGTTATTCATTATCAGTCATCCTTTAATTCGATTTCCAATATAAATATTTCACAGATGCAATCCTTATTCATAACGCAACGCCTCTACCGGTTCAAGACGGGTTGCTCTGAGTGCGGGATATAAACCACCAATCAAGCCTAATAGTAGCGCCACCGTGAAGGCGCGGGCGAAGATCCCAATAGACCAAATCGGTTGAACAGCCTCACCGATCATCGGAATTAAGTTCAACAGAGCAATCAATCCAAAAGCAATCAAAACACCCAGTACACCGCCGATAAGCCCCAAGAGCAGCGCCTCGCGGAAAATCAAGCCCAGAACCCGGAAACGGGACCATCCAACGGCACGAAGCACACCGATTTCACGTGTGCGCTCAAGCACAGCCATAAGCATGGAATTCATCACCCCAACGCCCCCGACCATGATCGCCAGAGCGGAAATCCCATCCATCATCCCGGAGGCAGCCTCCATATCTGGCATCTGCTCGGCGAACTCACCCGCCAGCGCCGCATGAGTTCCATCAATGGTTGCGTTGATCTTATCGACGACTGCCGGTGCATCATCTGGATTATGAACCTTCACCGCATACATCGTCACCTTCCTGGGACGACCGATAAAGGCTTGGGCATCGCGCAGTGTCATGACGCCCCCTAATTCCTCCCACCCAATCTCGCTCTCATAAATCCCAACTATGCGGAATCGCTGACGGTTCAATTCGATGGTATCGCCAACTGCTTTGTTTAGCGCCTCAGCGACCATCCTCCCCAACATGATTTGATGATTTCCCTCGATACGCCGGCCCTGATCAATCACGAAGCGGCGAATGGCGTATTCATTGGGAGAATACCCTAGCAAGACGAAGAAACCGCCTGTCTCCGGCAGCATTATGGCCGAGAAAACCATCCCGCTCACATTCTCCACTTCGGGAAAAGCGGCAATCCTCGCTCCTATACGTTGATCTAGAGCACTCAAACTCGTATCGGCGATATCAGACTGACGCACCATGATCTCCGTGCCTGCACCAATTGCCATCGAGTTGAGTGACTCCCCGGCTCCTGCGATCATTCCATCTATCGCCATAATACTGCCAGTTGTAAGACCGATCGCGGCGAGGGTTAAAAATGTTCGAGTTGTCCGCTGCCATAAGCTCTGTACAGCCATCCCGCCGATCGGGAAACGGCGCACATGCTTACTAGCGGTTCCGCCCTCATAGCGAATCGCTTCGACGGGATCCAACAGTGAAGCTCGCCAGGCAGGATACAGCCCTGCAACTACGCCCAATATGAAAACAACTGCACACGCCTGGAGGATGAGACCAGAAGAGATCGTAGCGGTAGATGCACCAAAGAGTTGCGCTGAGTCGGAGAAGGCGATCAACGCCAGATAGCCAAGCCCTACACCAAGAAGTCCGCCAGCCATGCAAACAATGAGCGATTCGCCCAAAATCATCCAAAGGATACGTTTGTTTGGCCAACCAAGCGCTTTGAGCACACCGATCTCACGAGTCCGCTCGTAGACCGACATCAACTGCGCGTTCATCATCCCCACGCCGCCGATCACAATCGCAAGCCCGGCGATACCCCAAACGGTTCCTTTCAAGGCATCGCCCATAATCTGTTTGTCAGCGAAATTAGCTGTCCCACTTAGATCCAGATCGGGCATAACCTTCTCGACACGCTTAGAGAATCGTTCCTCCAGCTGGGGATCTTTCAATTGAATATAAAAGAGGCTGACTTGTCGGGGCTTCCCAAGCAGCTCCTGCGCTTCATTCAACGGCAGCACTGCGCCGCTATCCTCAAAAGCATCTCCTGTTTGGAATACCCCGATGATGCGATAGACAGTATCACTCAGGCGAATGGTATCGCCCACCGATTTCCCCAGAGCTTCAGCGGCGGCTAAGCCCAGAAGAATTGGATTCCCGGATGTCCGCAAATGACTGCTCGTGTTGAGCCCTTCCCCTTCAATAACCTGGAATCGCTCCAAGACAAAGCTATCCTGCGGATATCCAAAAATGAAGAAATAGGGGAACTCCTCTGCAGGGACGAATCCTTGCATCATCCCACTTACCGCTAACACTTCCGGCATTGCGCGCAATTTGGGTCCAATAGTTTCTTCCACCGAGCTGAGGCTGATATCAAAGGAGTTCGGCTGGCTGATGACGAGATCTGCCTGGCTGCCCGAAAGCATCGAACTGTACCCCGCCTCCATACCTTCGGCGAGGGCGCCCAGACCAACAATAGCAGCCACCCCGAGGGCGATGCCAAGCACGGTGAGAAAAGTTCGACCTTTGCGTCTAGTGATGTTTTTCCAGATCACGCTACAACCTTATGATGAAGACTTACCTTCATTTGCCAATACACCCATTACGCTTGGGTTTTCCATTCTCCGTCTTTCGCGTAGGAATGAAGGTTTGGATAAGGGGATCGAACCCCAGCTTTCCAACATGAATAGTATGGTTCTCTCCTGATACAGTAAGTATACCGACGGATCAGGATTTCTTCGTTCTTTGGGGGGAATCGTCTGTGTTTTATCAGAGATATGTCCGGCTTTAATCAGATAACGTCTTGCCGCGAAGTGAATGAACCCCTTCATTTTATCGGACATCTCTGCTCCTCCCATATAGAACTTATCTCCTTGCGTACCTTTCTGACTTCTCGCATTCAAGATGGAGATCGTAACCCTACCCAGGGGGGATCTATTGGCATAACCGATTCCCGCGCCGACACTCCGGGCAATTCATTCTGCCCTGGCCATTCGTGATAAATGGATATGTTCAAAATCGAGAGGAGCGCAGCATACGTGGTCCAAGACGATCGATAAGCCATCCGAAATACATTTCAATCCATGGGACCACCCATAACAACCGTGGAACGTAAATCGCCCGCCTGGGTTTCTTCAAAAGCTCCAAAATTCGCCGTGCGACAGTCTCTGGCCGAACTGCAAGACCCTGCAGCGGGATAACACCACTCTCGGGTTGTAAAGCCACCTTATTGAAGAAAAGTGTCCTGACTGCTCCTGTTCGGACCACACTTACATTAACTCCAGTACTCACAAGTTCTCGATAAAGTGAGGTTGTGAAGCCATCGAGAAATGCTTTGGTTGCACCGTAGAGTGCGACTCCTTGGCTGGGAATACTGGCGACAATCGAGCCGACATTGATGATATGCCCGCGATTATTTCTTTTCATCTCTGGCAGAAACTGAAGCGTAAGGCTCGTCACTGCTTGAACATTAACCGCGAGCATGTCTTTTGCCACACTCCACGGCATCTCGTCCCCAAACCCATACCAGCCAAATCCAGCATTATTGAGCAAAACCTCGATCGGAGATCCAATATTCTTCACCTTATCAGCAATGGCGGAAAAAGATTCTTCCTGGCTCAGATCTGAGCAGATGATATCCGCTGGTCCACCAGATTTCCGGAGTTTTGACTGAAGCTTCTCCAGGCGGTCTCGGCGACGAGCGATCAAGACCAGGTGGAAACCCGCAGCGGAGAGTTGCAGTGCAGCCGCTTCACCTATCCCGCTTGAGGCGCCTGTTACAACTGCGATTCCTTCAGATGCTCTCGGTTCAATCATTTGGCTACTTCAGACTTGCACACGTGATTTTCTCAAAATCCATGCGCGGATTAACGGTCGGAAGAGGCGAATGAAGAAGCGACGAAAACCAACTCTTTTCTTTACATCCTCGATGTAATCCGACAATGTCCGCCGTTGAAAATTCAATACCCTCTGACTTTCCTCGGTCTCTAACCAATCTGTGGGATATGGTTCATTAGTGAAGGCGTCTTCTGGCAGCATTCCAACCCCGACTGCCTCCAGCACCCCTTCCACGAGCTCCCGTTGATAGAGCTGACAGTCAGGTCCACCGCCGATGTGCCAGACCTTTCCCCAGATTTCATCTGTCTCCAGACCATTCGCAATCGCTAACCCCACATCCCTTCTATGGACGAATTCGATGCGGTTGTTCAACGGGACATCAAACATTGCTGGGTCCATCAAAAGGCGTATTGGAAGGGACGCTCCCAATCGAAAGATTGTCCATGTTAATCCCGAGCGTTGGATCATCTCCTCACATTCGACCTTGTGCTTTGCATAGTGCTCGATGGGATGTGGAGTATCGAATACTGTCCGCGGCGGCGGTAAATGCTGGGTCTTTCCATAGATATGGAGCGAGGAAGAGAATAGGATTTTAGGGGGCTGTGGCTGTTGTTTCATTGCATCAAGCAAGTTCTTCATACCCCCAACATTAATCTCCCGTGCCCATTCCGGGTCTGTCTCGCTACTGACTCCAGTCGCGGAAAGTGAGGGAATCACGAATGCCAAATGGACAACAATTTGGATATCTCGCAGAGCCCCCTTTAAATCCTCGGGTCGGCGTAAATCCCCCCAGATGATTTGCGCTCTCTGCACATATGATCTAGCGGCTCTCTCGTTCGCTTTCGTTTTAAGATCAAAGCAGCGAACCTGATGCCCGCGCTTGAGGAGCGCATCCAACGCGCTTTGGCCGATATTTCCAAAAGCTCCGGTAAGGAGTACGTTCATTTTCCTACCTCGCAACTATTCCATGAAGCAGGAGTTGCAGCGCTTCCTGGGTTACGTCCCGCCAGTCCTCTCCACCTGGGTCCAGAAGACCCTGAACGAGCATTCCAACCGCCAGAGCAATTATGACGCGGGCTACATGGTGAGGGGCAATCTCTCTTAGACTCTCCTCGTCTATCCCCCGCTGGATCAGGACAGCGAAGAAATCACGATAACGTTGAAACGGCTCGACCGTAGCATCCCAAACAGCCGGATCTCGAATAGCTCTGCTCAAAAATTCAAGAAAGATCGGGAGCTGTGGGCCGCCAACATCGAGTACCTGCCCTACGATCTCACCCATGGAGAGCAACCTTTCTTTGACATCATTGGTTGACTCATTTATAAGAACGAGCTGCTCATCCAAGCCCTTAAGCCAGCGCTGCATAAGCTCTAAAAATACTGACTGTTTGGTTTTATAATGATGATAGAAAGCCCCTTTGCTCACACCCACGGCGTCGCAGATCATTGAAACACTCGTCGCCTCGTAACCCTGCACGGCGAACAAATGCTCAGCCGCCTCAAGGATGCTTTCTTTCGTTTGGGTTGCCCGATCTTGCTGTTTCATCATCCCCTCACAATCATACCGACCGGTCGGTATGTTAATTTAATCGAAATAACCCCTTTAAGCAAGGGGTAGAAACTCCTACTTCCCATAGATTGTGTTTGAGCTCAGGAAGAACTGCTTATCTACACAGACATCGGCGCTGCGATCTAGTAGAAACATCCTAAGGATTTCTCACTTTGCTCTGTATGAAAGATCCCCTGGCCAATGTCATTCTTGAGGAGTGTAACAACAAAGAATCTCGTTCGCGGCAAGGAGCACAATTAAATTCAATGAACGAGATTCTTCGCTCCGCTCAGCATGACTTTAATGGGCTGCATTCGAGTTTAGAAATGGAACCCGCACTAGCAACTTCCTAGGGATTTCTCGCTTCGCTCGAATTGACATTTTTTCAAAGCCCTTCCCGCGCTTGTCATTGCGAGGAACGGAGTGACGAAGCAATCTCCTCCTTAAGCTGCGGAAGTTGGACGTGTGCGGGCAGCGGGCCGATGCTCGGTCATCCACACAATAGTGACCTCCCACCCTCATTCTCCGATGATTTTTACCAGCACCCTTTTCTTTCTGCCCCCATCAAATTCGCCATAGAAGATCTGTTCCCAGGGTCCGAAATCGAGCTGTCCACTGGTCACGGCGACGACTACTTCCCTGCCCATGATCTGCCGCTTCATGTGTGCATCCGCGTTGTCCTCACCCGTTCGATTGTGGAGATATTGACTGGTTGGCGCATGCGGTGCAAGGTTCTCAAGCCACACCTCGTAGTCCTCGTGCAGACCGGACTCATCATCGTTAATAAAGACAGACGCCGTGATGTGCATCGCGTTGATGAGCACGAGCCCTTCCTGGATCCCACTCTCACGCAGGCAGCTATCAACCTCCGGGGTTATGTTAATCAACGCTCGTCGGCTCTGGATGTTAAACCACAGCTCTTTTCGATAGGCTTGCATCTCGATTCCTCCTTTCCCGAAGACAGGGTAATAACTCGTATTCCTTATTCCTCGATCACCTAGCGCCTGATCCTATTAACTTCGACCATGACTCCATCTGGTCGAACCTAAGAAGACTAACTGTGCATGATAAGACAGGCGACGACTCTATTCTACGTTGTGTTAGGGGAAGGTCATACCGAGGGCGGATTGTTATCGGACAAAATCCAGCGTCAGACCAATCATTGCGCTGGATTTCTATGTTGGGTTAGCCTTATTTGCAAAGAGTAAAACTACTCTCAGCACTCACTGAAACCGCACGCGTAGCACTTCCGGCATCCCTCTTCATTAACCAGTGCTGCTGCACCGCACTCAGGGCAGAGATCTCCAATCCGCATCGTCAATTGACTCTCTGGGGAAGCTTCTTGGATGAGATTGCCCGGAATAATTTCCGGTGTCTCTTCTAGATACGCGGCGAGAGCACGCGCCAAACCATCGGGCAGCGAAAGGACTCGGTTGGGGCCAAAGCCCGTTGGTCGTCCGCCTCCGATCCCGGCAAGTTGTCTTACCACCTCTCCAAGTCGATCTCGTGGTGGAACCGGCGAGGCAATACGCAATAAGTAGGAGATTAATCGCCCGATTGCTTCAGACACTGCAGCGGTCTCAGATCCAGCTTTTGCAGTGGTAATAAAAATCTCAAACGGCTGTCCGGCTCCGCCCCCGTTTTCATTGATCGTTACAAATGCTTTACCAAGAGGAGTTGTTATTTGATAGGTACAGCCGTCAAGGCGCTGTTCACGCGGCTTCTTCCCTTCCAGCCAGAGATGGATTTGCCGCGGCGCACCTTCCTTCGGCGATTTCGCATCTGCTGTCCCCTTTGTTTCGAGCACAACTTTCTGACGTGAGCCCGTAACATAAACCGTCAAGCCTTTACAGCCGAGTTCCCAGGCCAGTATGTAGGCTTGGGCAACGTCTTCCACAGTGGCTTCCGCAGAGAAGTTGCACGTCTTACTCATACTGTTGTCGACGAACACCTGCATGGCAGCCTGCATCCGCACGTGCTCATCGGCTGAGATATCCTGCGAGACGACTAACACATCGCGGATCTCCTCTGGCACGGCTTCAATTCCCTGGCATGAGCCGTGTTTCATCACCGCTTCAATGATCATCTCTCGCGTTAAATCATCAACCCCGTCTTCAATGAGCGCTTGATCAAACATCGGACTTGTATACGTGAGCCGCAGATCATCGCCTCCATCGTCGACATGGCGGTAATACGCGAGGGCAAAGACCGGTTCGCAGCCATACCCCTCACATCCAGCGACTGTAGCAATTGTCCCCGTCGGGGCGACAGTTGTCTGTGCGGCGTTTCGTATTCCCGTTTGTTGGATCCCTTCGAGAACGTCCTGCCAGTCAACCTCCGGCCGCCCATAATCACGCGAGTAGGGACGCAGAGGCTTGGGCGGCTCCCATGTGATTCGGTCTGGATCATAGATGCTGCCTTCGATTACCGAGAATGGGCCGCGCTCTCGCGCCAATTCGACGCTCGTTGACATGCAGTGGAAGCGGATGAACTCCATCACCTGACTGGAAAATTCTTGGGCTTCCTCCGAACCGTAGCGAATCCCAACGTGATACAGTAAATCGCCAAGCCCCATAATGCCCAAACCGATACGCCGTGCCCGCAAAGCCGCTTCTTTAAGCTGTGGAACCGCTGGAACGTAGGCATTTGCGCTCACAACATCATCAAGGAAGCGGGTTGCTAGCTGGACGCTTTCGCGCAATCTTGACCAATCGATAGATCGATTAGGTCCGAAATGTTCTGCGAGGTTGATCGAACCCAGGCAACAGTTTTCATAAGGACCTAACCATTGTTCCCCGCAAGGGTTTGTAGCTTCCAGATCATACAAATGCGGAACCGGGTTGCTCCGATTTGCGGCATCAAGGAAAAGGACGCCTGGCTCTCCGTTGTGATGAGCTTGCTGAACGATTTTATTAAAGAGCTCGCGTGCGCGAACCCGTTTATAGACTATGAACTCGACATTCGATTCGAGGAGCTCGCGATGTGTTCTGTTGGCCTCGCTATACTCCGGTGAAGATACGTCCGGGAAGCGCAGCTCCCACCAATCGTCGTTTTTAACGGCCTCCATGAAGGCGTCGGTAACACCGATCGAGATGTTGAAATTCGTAATCGCATTCTCGTCCGTCTTGCAATGGATAAAGGACTCGATATCGGGATGGTCAACTCTCAAGACTGCCATGTTGGCCCCGCGTCGGGTGCCTCCCTGGGCAATAACATCGAAGGCGCGGTCGTATACCCTCAAAAAACCAACCGGACCCGTCGCCTCACCTCTCGAAGAGTTGACCAGGTCACCGTTTGGCCGCAATCTTGAGAATGAGAAACCATTGCCTCCACCGGTCTGCTGAATTAAGGCAGCATCACGCAGAGTCTGGAAGATGCCTTCCGAATCACGTCCCATGTCATCAGCAATTGGCAGGACGAAGCAAGCTGCGAGCTGGCCAAGAGGTGTACCCGCTCCGGTAAAGGTCGGTGAATTCGGAAAAAAACGCTTGCTGGTGATGAGCTCATAGAAATCACGTGCGACCGATTCAACTTCAACGTCCCATTCCTCTTCGACTAGCGCAACGTTGTAGGCAACCCGCCAGAACATCTCCTCCACCGTCTCGCTCGGTTGACCATCTTCCCCACGTCGAATATAACGCTTGACTAAGACAGTGTGGGCGTTATCGGATAACTCAACAGCACGCAAGTCTTCTGGGAGCGAGGGAATTCTTTTTACCTCATTATCTAACTCTACGCCCACTCCTTTTTGATCCGTTTCCAACGTCCTCTCCCTCCGATAAAACCAACCCCATCAAACCCGCCACTTTAAACCTCAAGGCAGGTCACTCACGAAACAATCACATTTCGAGCAGAAAATCTATTTCATCGCGAACGGCTTGAAGATCGTCAAGACCGAGGTAAACGATCGCGTAACGAATGTAGGCAACATGATCGAGGTCTTTTAATCCCGCGATGACCATGTCACCAACGACTCTAGAGGAGACTTCCGCTTTTCCCATCGCCTGGAGCGTCGATTCAACCTCACCTACAAGTCGTTCAATATCTGCTGCCGATACCGGCCGCTTTGCACAAGCGATCCAGATCCCTTGGTGAAGCTTCTCACGGTCGAACTCTTCCCGGGTTCCATCCTGTTTGGCAACTAGTGGGGACGCAAGAACAGCCCGCTCATACGTACTGAAGCGCTGACTGCACCCTATGCACTCCCGGCGACGCCGGACTCCACCCCGCGAGTCATGCGTTGTATCGATCACGCGGGTTCGTTCTCCCTCACAGTACGGGCAGCGCATTTACGCCTCGCTTATGGCACAGTTGTTCCACGCCACATCTAGGTGTATCGAAGTTAGCATCCCCAACCGATTGGGGTTAGAGCGGTAAATTTTAGCATATTGAGGAACACTACAACAAGGTAATAAGCACTCTCTGAACCTTAAAATAATTGGTACTCTGGTCCCCCCCTTAAAAAGAAACACAACAGACCGTTTCCGGGAGGAGGATACCGGCGACGGTCTGTGTGTATGGATGCCCTTAGAAGAAACCGTGCGGCAAACGGTTCTCAAGGGCGTTTAGGGGTAGGAGTCGACTGGCCGGGCCGAGAGCCCACCCACCTTAACGTCTACGTAAAAAAGCCGGGATGTCCAGATCGTTCATATCAAACGCTTGCGGTTGGAATTCCTCGGCGGCGGTAGCTGCCCGCCCTTCTTGCGCACGTGCTTCCGTTCGACTGCGCGGCCTGCGCATCGCATGGTGAAGTCCACCAGCACGCTCAAAACCAGTTGCGATTACGGTCACTCGCAGTTCCTCGCCCATACTCGGGTCGATGACTGCGCCGAAGATCAAGTTGACATCTGGGTGAGCCGTTTCCTTGATGATCGCCGCGGCTTGATTGACCTCGTACAGGCTCAAATCATGCCCGCCCGTAACATTGAAAAGGATGCCGCGCGCGCCATCGATTGTGATATCCAGAAGATGACTTGAAATTGCCTGCTCGGCAGCTACGCGGGAACGATCCTCGCCCGAAGCCCTGCCGACAGCCATCAAAGCTGCGCCTCCTTCGGACATGATCGTGCGCACATCCGCGAAGTCGAGATTGATAAGGCCGGGGACGGTGATCAGTTCACTGATGCCCTGAATACCCTGGTGGAGCACATCGTCGGCAATCTTGAACGCGTCATGCAAGCTGGCTTTCTTATCCGCGATCTGCAGCAAACGATCGTTCGGAATAACGATTAAGGTATCGACTTTTTCCTTCAATTCCCCGATGCCAGACTCAGCAACCTGCGCCCGCTTCGCCCCCTCAAAGGTGAAAGGTCTCGTGACCACGCCGATGGTCAACGCTCCAATCTCCCTTGCGATCTGGGCGATGATCGGTGCAGCGCCAGTTCCTGTCCCGCCTCCGATCCCCGCGGCGATAAAGACCATGTCACTGCCTTTGAGGACTTCGTAAAGATCCTCTGCAGACTCTTCGGCAGCTTTCTGACCCACCTCAGGGTTGCCCCCTGCGCCGAGTCCGCGAGTCAGTTTATCGCCAATGCGAACTCTGGTAATTGCATTCGAAAGAAGGAGTGCCTGGGCGTCGGTGTTTACGGCAATGAACTCAATGCCGGCCAAGCCCTCTTCAATCATGCGGTTGACGGCGTTGCTTCCGCCGCCGCCAATTCCAACGACTTTTATCCTGGCAAATGACTCCGTCTGTGGTATTGGTTTCATCTTCTTCCTCCTCCAACAATGGTTCGTTGTCTTATCCACCCCAGTCCTGTCTAGAGTTTCAGGCTGGAGCAAGGGATTTATCCGGGTAGTAACCGTTTGAAAAAATCTACTGTTTTTTCCAAATTAAATCTTGGCAGCGTGAAACCAGCATAAGTAAAACCATCAACCCCGGTCTGCTCTCCCAGCACCTGTGCCCAATAAAGTAATCCCAGGCTGGCTGCGTAAGCTGGTGAACGCAAACGATCGACTAAACCGAGCATACGCTCCGGCTCCGCGGTTCGAACGGGTAAACGAAGTATTTCATTGGCGACATCACGAATGCCTGGCAGCTGGCTTGTCCCTCCCGCCAATACAATTCCTGCCGGCAATAACCCATCATATCCACTGCGTTTTACTTCCTGTCGTACTAAACTAAATAATTCCTCGATCCGCGGCTCGATGATCACCGCCATGTCCTTACATTTGATTCGGATCGACTGCTCCTCACCAAAGGGGCGAACAGCGAACGCTTGATTGGGATCAAAGCCTGAAGGTCGGGCATAACCATGCCGCCTTTTCGCAGACTCGGCAGTCTCCTGGGGTAGATGCAGAACTTGGGCAATATCATTTGAAAGATGCTCACCGCCCACGGGGATGACCGCGGTATGCCAGACGGCCCCCTCAATGTATATTGCGATGTCTGTCGTTCCCGCACCTATGTCGCAGAGCATCACTCCCATTTCTTGTTCGGTCTCGCTCAGAGTAACACCGGCCGATGCGAGTGACCCGAGCACCCAGCCATCAACATCGATCCCGGCTGCTTCAATGCATTTTTCTAGATTGCGCAGCGCAGTGCTACTAGCTGTCACAATATGGGCTTCCACTTCAAGACGGTAGCCATGCATACCTATAGCGGACTTAATCCCATCTTGTCCATCGACAACGAAGGCTCGCGGGATGACGTGTACGATAGCCCGATCGTATGGGATCACAATCGAACGGGCGGCCTCGATCGCCCTGCTTACATCATCGCCGCTAATCGTCCGGCCCGTCACACCCGTCATACCCTTACTGTTGAGCGAGGAGACATGAGACCCGGAGAGACTGACCATTGCGGAGGTGATCTCGTAACCCGAAGTTCGCTCGGCTTTATCCTTTGAAATCCGGATCGCCCGAGCTAAAGCCTCCAGGTTAACGACGCCCCCTTTGCGCATACCTTTCGATGGCGCTTCGCCGATACCGATCACCCGCAACTTTCCATCAGGCGTGGAATGTCCCACGAGCATACAGATTTTGCTCGTGCCGATATCCAGCCCGACGAAGATCGTCTCATCCAAACCGAGAATCGTTGCCACTTAATTTCTCACTCCATTGCGTAAAACGGTGCGTGTTGATCCTCAACGCTCACCATGGTTACCGGGATGTTATCCGCAAATAACTTATCAGCTATGGTGTTATAGATTCGCACCTTCATGCGCATATCACCCTCTTCCCCGAAGTATGCCTGCCATCCGCGCACATCCATGAAACTTAGACCATGGTCGGGGTCAAACTGCCAAGAACTGACCTCTGGCAGATGTTTGGACAAAACATCCACGGCACTCAGCAAGCCTGGGTCGATGACCGGATCGTTCGCACTGCCCTCGAGGTTCAAGACCGGTTCCACACTCGTGACCTGCGCCAGATCTGACCGGATGCCGTGTTGTATGTACGCGGTGCCATCGGCACTCAGCCACCATATCCGACCACCATCATTCCACTCTACGGATGGCTGACGTTCCTCAAGCAAGATCTCAACCTGATTTGGCCATTTCAACGTAACGGTTGCTTCATTCACCTCTGCTGCCTCCTTTAGTCTGGCTTCAACGACCTCTGGGTCGACGAGAAAGACAGACTGCCCTTCAACTCCTGCCAACGATCGGACTTGCGCTAAACTGAGCATCTGCTGGCCATCGATCATAGGCATGCCGGTTTTATAGGTTGGTGCTTGTACAAACCTGGTAATAATCCAAAGACTGACACCCAACAGCACAATCGAGAACAACCTCGAGCCAAAATGTGCTCCTGAAATCCCTGTTAGTTGAATCTCCGCCCCGACATCTGCACTTATGGGTATGTCATAACGACGCCTTGCCCGTGTTTTCCTGCGCGGTTTTGTCTTCTTAAAATGACCCGCCCGTTCAACTTTCCGGACTTTCCGCACCCGCCGTGCGCGCACCCGGTCCGCCCTGCTTTCAGGAACACCGAATGCCCTCTCACTGACGCTCATAGCGTTCCCTCTCCCTTATAACTGCGAAGAAGTCCGCTCTTCTGTTCGTGGCGCAACAATCCCAATTCAATCAGCCGATCAAGAAGCTCCTTATATGGCAACGCGCTCGCCTCCCACAGCTTCGGATACATACTGATTTGTGTGAAGCCGGGGATGGTGTTGATTTCATTCAGGTACAGATCTCCCGTTACCTTATCGAGGAGGAAGTCGACGCGTGCCAAACCCGCACCATCGATTGCTCGGTATGCCTGTATTGCCAGTTGCTGCGCTTTCTTCGCTGTCTCCTCGCCTATCTCAGCCGGGATTATCAATTCAGAAGCATCATCGATGTACTTTGCCTTGTAAGAATAAAAATCATCACTGGGGATAATCTCACCCGGAACCGAGGCTTTAACTTCCTCGTTTCCGAGCACACTTACTTCGATCTCTCGAGCATCCAGCCCCCATTCCACAAGGATCCTTCGATCGTACTGCGCTGCCTCCATGAGTCCCTCAAGCAGCGTTGAGCGCTCCATGCAGCGCGTAATTCCCACGGAAGATCCCATGTTGGCGGGTTTTGTAAAGAGCGGATAGTCTCCCAGACGCTCTGCTTTTTCAAGCGCCCCATCTGGGTCCGCTTGTAGTTCTGAAGCCTCAAGCACAATCCAATCTACTACCGGTATTGCCTGAGCCCTCATGATGTCCTTGAACAACCCTTTATCCATCGCCACCGAGGATGCGAGTACCCCCGCACCGACATATGGAAGCTCTGCAAGCTCAAATAGACCCTGCATCGTCCCGTCCTCGCCGAAAGTGCCGTGCAATACGGGAAAAACGACGTCTAGCTCCTTCAATATTTCGAGGGATTCGCCAATTTCCTGGCGGAAAAGCGCGGCCCTCTCGGGTTCTGGGATCAACATTACTGGATGTAAGGATTCATGCTCTCCGGCCTCAAAGGCTCGGAGTGCACCGTCTCCATACAACCAGTGTCCCTCTTTCGAGATTCCGATCTCTACCACCTCGTACTTTGCCCTATCCAGAGCGTCAACCACCGAACGCGCCGACATGAGGGACACCTCATGCTCCCCGGATCGACCTCCAAAGAGAACGCCCAAGCGCAGCTTTTTACTCATGAAGACCCTTTCCCTCGTCTGGAAAGAGCGGCTTCATTCTCCGGCCACTCGCCAATGAGCTCAATCTCGAGTTCAAGTGAAACCCCGAACTTTTCCATGACTTTCTCATGTGCGGTTTGGATCAACGTCCATACCTGATCTGCAGTTCCCTCGCCTTCATTCATGAAGAAATTGGCATGTTTTTGACTAATCGAAACCGCTCCCTGCTTGAAACCTTTCAATCCAACAGCATCGATCAATCGACCGGCGAAGTCATCAGGAGGGTTTCTAAACATCGAACCCATACTCGCACCTGACGGCTGCGATTGCCCGCGCCGTTCCGAATACTCGCTCATCTTTGCTTTACACGCATCCTCGGTGGAGGCAGACAGCTCCAGGATCGTCGACAGAACGACAGAGCCTGGATTGCGCTTCAAAACACTGTTGCGATAGCCGTATTCCAGACGTTCCAACGGCCATTCCTCCACACATCCATCTTGTTGCAAGATTTCGGCCATTTTCAACACGCTGGCCATGTCTCCATCAAATGCACCTGCATTTCCAACAACTGCTCCCCCAACCGTTCCAGGCACGGTTGCCCCCCATTCCAGCCCGGACCAACCACGATCTCCTGCCAGCCTTGCTATCGTCCCCAACACAGCGCCCGACTCGGCTTTTACGAACCGCGCCTCCTCTTCCTGGAAGAAGTGGATCTTGCGTGCACGATTCAGGACCACCAACTCGCGCACCCCTCGGTCGGAGACCAGAATGTTTGAGCCGCCCCCCAGGATGATGAATTGAACGTTCTCATTCCATAACTGGCGCGTAACATCTGCCAAATCCTCCGCCGAGCGAACCTCCAACAGGAAGTCCGCCAGACCTCCAATGCGTGCTGAGGTATATGGAGCCATCGGCACGGATTCGCCCAGCCGATCACCAAAAAGCTCTCGCAGCCTGAGTACAGTCTCAGGTGAGATGACAATGTCCATCACAAATGTCGCACCTTATCAATGATCCGATTCAAGAGCTCTAGCTCCGGAACCTCTAGCGGAAGGTTCTCTTGTGGTCCAGCAAATGCGAGTTGTGCAGCTTTTTTCGCGGCCAAACGCATGCGGAGCTCCATCCTTCTATCGGCTTCAAAGACGCCCTTTTTCTTCTTAGCCATGCTATTCATCTCCCTCGCTTGCCTTTAGTTTTTCCAACAGCAATCTGCCGACCTGATTCCCATCTCCTGCGCTAAGGGTAATCACAACGGATTTTTCTCGAAGCTCATCGAAAAGCACCTGCGCCGCTTTAGCCAGCTCCGGGATAAAGCGGACATCCCCATGATCAATACTTTCAGCGATGACCTTCCCGGAGAGAGTGGGATCCTCTACTTCTCGGGCGGCGAAGACATCCAAGACAAGCACTCGATCCGCATCAGCAAAAGCCTGGGCGAATTCATCCAGCAAGGTCCGAATGCGGGAATAGGTGTGAGGTTGAAAAACCGCCCACAGTTCTTGCTTCGGAAAACGCTCACGGGCTGCCTGCAACGTGGCGCGTATTTCAGTCGGGTGATGAGCATAATCGTCGACAACCATTACGCCTTTCGCCTCGCCCAGAATTTCGAAGCGTCGCTCTACCCCATGAAATTCCGTTAACGCTTCATTCGCCCGTTTGAAGGCCACACCAAGATGATCTACGACTGCCAAGGCAGCCAGGGTGTTCTTCACATTGTGCTCGCCAGGTAGGCGCGTCCGGGTTAAACCCAATGTCTCCCCATTTTTAACAACGAGGAAGTCAGAGCCGCCAGCGGGATTCGAACGAATCTCCTCTGCCCGCCAATCAACTTCCTTGGAAAGACCGTAGGTTACTTTTCGAGCAGATCCTGACTTTAAGCTCGTGGCGCCTTCATCATCCCCACAAATAATTAGGCAATCCTCAACCTGGTCCACGAAGGATTGAAATGCGGCGTGAAAGTCTGCTGCGGTGGGATAACAATCCGGATGATCGTGCTCCACGTTCGTTACCACAGCCACTTTGGGCTGCAAACCCAAGAAGGCCCGATCATATTCATCCGCTTCAATCACAAAGTGCGGTCCCTGACCGACACGTGCGTTTGATTTGAAATCAGTCACCATTCCACCCACCATGAAAGTAGGATCCTGACCTGTCTGGACCAGAAGCCAGGCGATCAAAGCCGTCGTCGTTGTTTTTCCGTGTGTCCCGGCTACGGCAATGGTCTCGCTCTCGGCGGTTAATTCCCGGAGGAAGGCATCACGCCGGAGAACCGGAATGCCTAGTTCCAAAGCGTGAACGAGTTCGACGTTACCTTCCGGAATGGCGGATGAGGCGACAACCTGCGACGCCCCGACTACGTTCTCGGCGCTGTGGCCGTACGCGATCCTTATGCCTTCTTTTTCAAGCGCATCGGAAAATATGGATCGAGCTCGGTCTGAACCCGTCACATCAACTCCTCGTCCATGAAGCACCTTTGCCACGGCCGATATCCCTGCGCCGCCAATCCCAACCAAATGCACCTTTCGACTCATACGAACACCACGATGATGAAGACGAACACAACCCCCACTGCGAAGTAGAGCTGCGGAATTGGC
The DNA here is from genome assembly GCA_004376895.1 of Anaerolineales bacterium. Classification (GTDB taxonomy): domain Bacteria; phylum Chloroflexota; class Anaerolineae; order Anaerolineales; family E44-bin32; genus E44-bin32. Next base: position 48,130 of record SOIH01000087.1, read on the forward strand.
AAGATCGCCGGAGGCAGGTAAGCGACGATATTGAATATCTGCTCAAATAGTTCTGATCCTTCTGGAGGCATCTGAATCCATGCCGTCGGGTAATTTAAATCGTGCAGGAAGAACCAGATCGATCCAAAGAGCAGATACCCGTTTAATGCACCTAGTGCAATCCCTAGAAGGACATCCTGGAGCCGCTCGCGCACTAGCTTTGACTGCAGGGCACGAATATGCGGTGTCTGATAACCAAAGAATGCCAACAGCCCCAGGAAACCGGCCCGAATGATGAATTGCGTTCCCGGCGGCTGCATCACCAATGCCGTGTAATAGGGTCGAATATGTGTTTCCAGAATCTGGATGATGAAGAGCGCAAGGATGATGGCGCTTGTTACGAGCAGCTCCTTTGCCCAGCCGCGAACTGCGCCAATAATGGCGAAGAGAGAGATCAAAATACCGAATAGGACGACAATGCTTATCATGCGCCCCGCCCCCTCTTCATCGTTAGACGTTCAATCTCGCCCGCGATCTGCTTCGCTGCGCCCGGCTTTGATATTCTTCGCATTGCGGTCCCCATCTCTTTAAGCCGAGAGTGATCATGCATGAGTTCGCTGACTGTCGGCAGCAAAGTCCTGCGGAGATCTTCATCTCGAAGCACGATTGCCCCGCCGTTATCCTCGAGGTAAGCCGCATTCACTTCTTGATATCGCCAAGCATGTGGATAAGGAACAAGCACCGCCGGTAGCCCGAAGAGTGGATATTCCCCGATCGTGGCCGCGCCCGCGCGTGAGACAACCAAATCCGCTGCTCCTAGCGCTTGATCCATCCCCTCATGCAAATATGAATGCGGATAATACCGGTCCGCATACGTCATGTTAAGCTTCTCGATCACAGCCGGTACTCGCGGCCAGTCGAGGTCCCCTGTGATATGTACCACCTGTGCGATCTTGAGTAATTCAGGCAGAATCTCCCATACTGCCATATTGATAGAGCGCGCCCCCCGACTGCCACCAAAGACCAATAAGGTCCGTGTACCCTCATCCAGACCAAAGATCCGCCTCGCTTCGGCTTTGCCCCTCACAACAAAGTCTGTCTGTGTCGGGTAGCCCGTCACGACGACCCGTTTTCGCCCGGAATAGAAACGTTCCGAGGCCGCCGTGGAGACGTTGATCACTCTGGCAAAGCGGCTGATCAGCCTCAAAGCCAGTGCCGGTTCGATATCCGGGACAAACACCGCCTGGGGCAGGCGCTGACTCGCAAGCGCCACAGGCACTCCCACATAACCCCCGGTAAAAAAGAGCACATCGGGCTGGAAGCGGCGGATGATCCGTTTCGCCGCGGGGATACCCTGGAGCAACCGGGATGCATTAAGTGGCAGGCTGCGTATACCTACCCCATGCAGCCCTGCTGCTGGGATCGATTCGAACGGGACGCCCGCCCGTTTAACGAGCGCTGATTCCATGCCTCCCTGCCCTCCAACCCAGAGCACTTCAGCTTTCTCGCTGAGCTCGGCGATCACGGCCAAGGCGGGATACACGCCGCCCCCCGTCCCTCCGGCTGACACTAAAAGTCGCAACATAGCCTCGCTTCTTGGTTTCAGCTCTCTCCATCCGGGATACATTCAGAAGAAAGCCCACTCCGGTTAATATCGTGACCAGGCTGGAGCCGCCGTAGCTGAAGAATGGTAGAGCGTTGCCCGCAAACGGCAGCAGACCTAGAAGAACCGACATGTTAATTAGAGCTTCCGCTCCAATCCAAAAAGTGATCCCGCTGGCGAGGAGCAAGCCCAGCCGATCCTGCGTGCCGACTGCGACCCGGAAGCCTCGCCACATGAAAACGCAAAAAAGCGCCAAAATCAACAACGCGCCTATCAAACCAAGTTCCTCGCCAATGACAGCGTAAACACTGTCGGTATGCGGCGCCGGTAGAAAACCGAACTTTCCGCGACTTGCTCCTAATCCTCGACCGAGTATGCCGCCAGAGTAGAACGATTGCAGGGATTGCTGGACGTGATAATGTGCTTTTTCAATGTCCACTAACCCTTCTTTGAACTGTAACCAGCGCTGTGCGCCAGTCGAGTGAAGTCGAACAAGCAAATAACCAACCGACCCGCCGCCCAGAGCAAGCCCTAAAGTCTGTAAAGTCCGTGCTCCAGCCAGATAGAACATCGTCAGAGCAACCAATCCGATCGTCAGCCCTGCGCTCAAATCGGGCTGCGCGACGATAAAACCGCCGACTATGCCGACGATGATGATCATGGGCCAAAAGCCATAGCCCATTTCGCTTAGACGGTCCCCTTTTGATTCCATCCAGACCGCCAGGTAGATAACGAGCGCCAGCTTCGCCATCTCAGACGGCTGGACCGAGGCACCAAGAAAAGCGCGTTTATACTCCCCGCCGTAGTTGATGACCAACACAGCAAAAAGGATCAAAATCGTTGCGGCGATCAGAGGCAGCGCAATTCTTCGCAGCCAATCCAATGGAAACCAGGCCGCCACAGCCATCGCGCCCAAACCGGCTAGCAAGTGCAGGACTTGACGGTTGAATATGTAATTGTTGTCCCCATAAAGTCGCCACGACACATCCCAGCTCGCGGAGTACACCATCACAAGACCCAGCGCGATCATGATGCCGGTGATGATTAAGAGCCACGGATCAACGTTAAGGTGAAAACGCCGCTGGCTGAATTTAGACTCTGTAGATGGTGCTTGGATCACAATTCCTCCACCAAGACGCGGAATCTCTCTCCGCGCACTTCGTAATTAGAGAACTCGTCAAAACTCGTCCCCCCAGGTGAAAGCACAACCACATCCCCTTCTTCAGCAACCTCTGCAGCCTCCTGAACAGCATCCGCCAGACTCTCGCAAATAACCATGGTCGGCTTGACACCATCCTCGGCCGCCTCTTGGATATGACGTTCAATCTTTTGTGCTGCTTCTCCAAATAGGATCAGATGGTCCACTCGGCGGACAACCTCGTGAGCGAATGTCTCCCAGGGGAGATCTTTATCCTGTCCACCTGCCAGCAGAACCTTTGGTTCTTCAAATGCCCGCACGGCTGCCAATGCGCGATCAGGAGTCGTAGCAATCGAATCGTTGTACCATTCGACACCTCGCACCCGTCTTACAAACTCCAATCGATGTGGTATCCCCTGAAAATTGCGAGCCGTTTCGGTCATCGCCTCGATAGGTAGCCCAGCTGCCGAAGCGAGTGCGCTTGCAGCGAGAAGATTCATAAGATTGTGCTTGCCCCGCAAGGAAACCTCTTCCACGCTACAGATCTCATGCTCCACATCTCCGGACTTCAAGCGAAGAATCCCATCTCGTACAAATGCAGATTCTTCCTCTTCGGTGGGCTGTTCCCAGTCAAATGCAATCAGCTTGCCCTGAACCAGGCTGCGCATCTCCCAAGTGAGCGGATCATCATGACGGACTACTGCGATGTCCTCTTCTGATTGATTGGCGAGAATGCGCTTCTTCGCTGCGGCATATACATCCATGGATCCATGGCGATCGAGATGATCGGGTGTCAGATTAAGAACCGCGGCGATGTGTGGACTCAGAGTCATAAGTTCCAGTTGGAACGAGGAAAGTTCCATGATAACGAGATCATTAGATTTGATCTCATCCAAGTCATTCAGCAACGGGCGACCGATGTTGCCGCCAACCCACACACGCCTCTCCGAGCCTTTGAATGCGATTTCTGCCATGCGGCCAACCAATGATGTAGTCGTCGTCTTTCCTGCAGAACCAGTAATGCCGATCACCGGCGCACAGCATGCCTCCAGGAATAGTTGTGTGTCGTTTGCCAATTCGATCCCTCGCTCACGAGCTTCAATTGCAATTGGCAAATCGATGGGCACACCACCTGACAGGAAAAGAACATCCGTCCCCTCGAGCAGGGAATTTGGATGACCGCCAAGCTGGTATGTCAGCTCATATGCCGCCAGCTCTTCGATTGCCGGTCCAAGCTGCTCAGCGCTCTTCTGGTCACTCACGACGACTTCAGCGCCTTTCTCCGACAGGAATTGCGCTAAGGCTTTTCCCTGTCGGGCAAGTCCGATGATGACGACACGCTTCCCTTTCCAATCTCTCACAACGGTCTTCCCGGAATGTATTCCCACACGTCAGGCAGCGATTTCCTGAATCGCCGGTTTGCTCTGCTTCCTCTTTTTCTTCGTGCGCGATTTCTTGGAGGTCTCCTCTACGCCTATCCAATAGTGGTTTGGCATGACATTACGAGCCTTCCGTATCTTTACACCGGAGACCAGCCCTTCCTGGTTTCCATCTAATGTGGAAGGGTGTACCAGGCAATGTGTAGGAGTTTCGCCGAACTTACCCTGGTAGAAGGTGACCGCCTGGCTCACCTTATCCTGCATCGAACTCTTACCATCGTCGAACCACAGCATTCCGATTTCCATAGCAACACCCTCCTTAGCTGTTAGATGAGTGCCAAAGCCACTCCGAACATGCCGGCGAGCAGCGCGACCAACCAGAAGCGCTGCACAATCTGAGTTTCGCTCCAGCCACTCAATTCAAAGTGGTAGTGCAAAGGAGCCATCTTGAAAAAACGACGACCTTTTGTGATCTTGAAATACGCCACCTGGATGATCACGCTCAAGGTCACGCTGAACGGGATAATTGCAATGACCGGCAATAGAGCCCAATGACCCGTCATGAGAGCGACGATTGCGAGCGAGGCACCGAGGGCCAATGATCCTGTATCACCCATGAAAAGTTCCGCGGGGTAGGCGTTGTACCAAAGGAAGGCGAAAATGGCGCCTACCATCGTGAAGCAGAAGCGCACTAGGAATATTTGTCCTTGGAGTGCAGCAACCGCGCCATAAGCAGCAAATGCCATCGCCGCGATCAAACCCGCTAATCCATCTAATCCATCGGTTAAATTAACAGCATTGCTTGTACCGATGATGATGAACATCGCAAGGGGAACGTACCAGATACCCAGCTCGATAACTTCCGGGTAATTTGGCAGAATCATCTCCGGCGGCTTCAACCCATACTTCAAGATCAAAGAGGCCCCGAGTGCGATAACGCCTTGCAGTAAGAACTTCCAGCGCGCCCGCATCCCTCCGACACCTCGGGGCCTCCTGATCCCAAGCCAATCATCCCAGGCGCCCACCAACGCGAAGAGCAGGAGCGTTATCATCGGCAAAAGTATCGAGTTGCCGAAGACATTTAGCTCACTCACAATGGACACCAGGTTTAGAACACCGGTGATCAAGAGCACCGGGATAATGAACAACCACCCACCCATAGTCGGGGTACCGAGCTTCATGGTGTGCCGCCGGGGACCCTCAATCGAGATTTGCTCTCCAATCTTTAGCGAACGCATAATACGAATCAGTGGACCACCCCAAATCACCGTTAGAAGGAACGTAATTCCTCCTAGCGCCAAAGCGCTGGCTGCTTGTGTCATTCGATTTCCTCCAGCGCAGTTACGATTCGATCCAGGCGCATCCCATGAGAGCCCTTCACCAGCACGACATCTCCTTCTCCGACTTTCTCATCCAGATACTCAATGACATCGTCCCCATCTCCAAGCATGACCACCTGGCTTTCGCTAAGCCGAGCTGCGCGCGCCTCTTTTGCAATCCACTGTGCCCGCTCACCCACAGTGATCAACAAATCCACCACCTGGGCTGCACGAGCTCCGACCATGCGATGACCGCGTTCCTCAAACTCACCTAATTCGAGCATGTCGCCCAAGACAGCTATCTTCCGGCCATCTAGATCGTCAAGCAGATTAAGCGCAGCGATTACAGAGGTTGGAGCGGCGTTGTAAGTGTCGTCCAGCAGCAGCGCTCCGCTGGTGGAGTGCACGGCTACCAAGCGCAGTTGGCTGTGCGTATCCTGCAGACCACCTATAATTTCACTCCAACTCAATCCTTCGACAATCCCAACCGATGCAGCCCGCAAAATGGTATGAACCGAGTGGCGTCCGAGCAGCGGTACTCGGCAATGAATGGCTTCTTCGCCGTGGTGGACTACGCAGCGCAACCCTTCCAATCCCAGACCTTCAACATCGCTTGCCCACAGGTCAGCCTCAGGGGAAATACCGTAATAAAAGACCCGTGCCTGAGTGCGCTCAGCCAATTCTCGCACGAGGGGATCGTCATAATTTAGGATGGCAACACCCTCCGGCGCCGGCGGCAGCGCTTCGACCAGTTCACCTTTCCCGCGCACAATTGCATCCATGCTCCCTGCTCGCTCAAGATGCACTTGGCTTATGTTGGTCACCACCCCAATCTGCGGTTTTGCGATGTCGCACAGAAGTGCAATCTCGCCCGGGATGTAGAAGCCCATCTCCAAGACCGCGCGTTCATGCGCTTCCGTAAGGCGCAATATACTCAACGGCAACCCAATCTCATTATTGAGGTTTCCAGGACTGCGCACCGTCTTATAGCGGCGGCTCAGCACATCCGCAACGAGTTCTTTCGTCGTTGATTTCCCCACACTTCCCGTGATCCCGATCACTCGTACTTCGGACTGAGCTCGCCAGGTCATCGCCGCCGTCTGTAAGGCTTCGAGTGTGTTGGCTACCCTCAGGATGATGGGTGGTTCTAAATCCTGCTTAAGCTGCGCCGCTAGCGGTTTCCGCAAGTCGAGGCTGCTGGCTTCCAGCGGAACGTCACGCTCCACCAGCGCGGCCACCGCCCCGCGCTCAAAAGCATCGGCCACATAATCATGACCGTCTGCCGATTCCCCATCCATAGCAACGAAGAGCCCACCAGACGTCGCCTGGCGCGAATCGACGACCGCGTCAGTAATCACTTCACCCAACCCGGTGATTTTCTCTTCAGTAATCGCTTCAACGAGATAATGTATTGTCAGCATTGAAAATTAAATCCGTCCTAATTTCCTGCTGTTATCTGCTCCCGCACGCTATCGGGCGGGATCTCCAACATGGCAACGAGACGCTCAACAACATCACGAAAAACAGGGGCGGCGACGACAGAACCCCAAGGTGAGGATTCCGGCTTGTCCAACCGCACCAGGACCACGAACCTCGGATCGGATACCGGACCCCAACCAATAAATGAAGCAATTGTCCAGCGGTCGTCGTAGCCGCTTTCTGTGGGGATCTGGGCTGTACCGGTCTTCCCCGCAATCACATAGCCGTTCACATGTGCGTGCCTCGCCTCACCCTCGACCGATTGGACCAACATCTCCGTTAAGGTCCTGGCACTTTCGGCCGAAATCGGCTTTCCGAGCGTTGTAGGTTTCGGCCAATACGCACCCTCCGGACCCACAACGGCTCTAACGATATGGGGCTGAACCATGACACCATCATTCGCAACAGCTCCAACCGCTGCGATCAACTGCACCGGCGTCACGGAAATCCCTTGGCCGAATGAATTCGTGCCCAGATCCGCCATTGTCCACTCAGGATGACGTGGTGTGCGCATCTGCCCAGAGACCTCGCCGGAGAGATCAATTCCTGTAACTCTCCCCATCCCGAAAGCTGTTAGATACTCATAGAAAGGGGCTGCGCCGAGTTTCTCAGAGGCCACATAGGCGAGACAGACATTCAGGGAATGCTGAATACAACCCACCATCGTCTGCGGTCCCCAGGCACCCCCGTTCCAGTTGCGGATCTTCACGCCGCCAACCTCAATTACGCCTCTATCGATAAATTGGTCCTCGGGCTCAATCACGCCGGCGTCGATCGCCGCAGCCATCGTCAGGATCTTGAATGTTGATCCTGGCTCAAACTGCCCGCCAACAGCCGGGTTAATGACGAGTTCATCTTCCTCGGTCTCCAAATCCTCCGCTTCGACGCCCAGCTCTGCGAGCCACGGCTCATAGTTATTTGGATCCAGTGAGGGCAAGATCGCCATCGCCAGGATCTCACCATTTCGCGGATCCATGACGATGATCTGTCCCGATTCAGAACCCGAATCTTCTATCGCCTTTCGCAAGATGTCATCAGTCATTTGTTGAATATCCAGGTCAATGGTCAATACGAGATTGACCCCCGTCGGCGTATCCGGTTGAATCCGCGCTTCTGGAGGGATATAACCGCGCTCGACTGTGATCGCCTTGCCTCCCAGCCAGTTGTCGTAGAACCCCTCGATGCCGAAGTAGCCTTTACCTTCCTGATTTACGAACCCAAGGACATGACCCGCGAGCTCACTGGCTGGATACTCGCGCTTGGGCGCAGGAACTGGCTTCAACCCGCTGAGATCTGGAGCTTCTGGATCCAACAGGAAGCTCTTCAACACATCCGCGGCGACCTGGTCTATCGTGATTGGCCAACGGTCTCCGCCGTCCACCTCGCGCGTCAAGCGAATACGATATAGACCGAGAGAACCCCAATCTGCATTCAACTGGTTGTAAAGGTCCTCATAGGGGAGCACCAAGGTTCGAGCAAGCACCGCTGCGATCTGTTTCCGGCTCGCCTGCGTGAGCTGGAAAACCTCGACTTCCAAGTAGTACATGGGCACATTCGTGGCGAGCAGGTCGCCATCGCGATCGTAGATCAAGCCCCGCACTGGATCGATCTCGGCTTCAGTATCCTCTGCTGCTTCAATCCATGTAGAGAAAACTGGGGCATAGGGTCCAAACTGGACCCGGATGAGCTGGATGAACATCGCCAAAGCGCTCATCCCCATGATCACGAGCAACACGCTTACCCTACGATAGGGAAGACTGGTTGGGATCATTGCCGTCCATTTCTCCCTGGTGACACTAATCGAGATATCCAATCGCCGAGTGTTTCTGTGTATGCGGGCGATAACCCGCCCTCGCGTTCTGTTGTGGAATTTGGCGGCGTTGGAGCAACGAAGGGATCTGGTGGAACATACCCAGCGACAACGATATATTCGATGTCTCCAAGTTCAGCCGGGCGAAAACCCAACGTTAAGGCCCGCTCTAACATTCGCTCCGGCGTGGTCAATTCTGCAAACGTAGCCGTCAACTCGGCGATCTGCCGCTGCAATTCGGCTCGCTCCGATTGCAGGATCAGCACATTTCGACCAGATCGGGCAACGCGTGCATTTACCGCAAGGTAGAGACCACCGATGATGAGGAGCACTATAGCGGTCAGCACCGTTCGACTGGTGATCCGAAGTTGGGAACGCCAGGGTGTGAGTTTAAATGCTTGTTTTCGACGTTTTTTCACGTTTTCACCTGCGCCGGCATTGCTCGAATCAGTGCCTGCAAGGATCATGCCGTTGTCAGACGCTCCGCGACCCGCAAACGAGCACTTCGAGCTCGAGGGTTGTGCGAAATCTCATCGCTTTCCGGTCTGATAGGCTTCTTTGTTAGAACTCGTAGAGTCGCTGCGTGTTCACAGCAACAGATCAATTGCTCCGGCGGGCAAATGCAGTCTCGACTCTCCCGGCGGAAGAACCGCTTGACGATACGATCCTCCAGCGAGTGGAATGAGATCACAGCTAACCTTCCCCCTGGAGAAAGCAACCTTACTGCGGTTTCTAGACCTGCCTTCAACGTTTCGAGTTCATCGTTGACGACAATACGCAGCGCCTGAAAAGTTCGCGTCGCGGGGTGGATTCCCTTTCGTTTCGTCGCCGCTTTACTGGCGATAACTTCAGCTAACTGGGAAGTGGTTTTCAGTGGACGGGCCTGCACAATCGCCTCCGCAATTGCCCGGGCACGAGGATCCTCTCCATAGCGCTTGATCACATCTGCTAATTCCTCTAGCGGCATATGGTTTACGAGTTCATCCGCCATGAAATCCCCATCTGGATCGAAGCGCATGTCCAGGGGACCATCGAAGCGGAACGAGAACCCCCGTTTAGGATCCTCGAGCTGCATTGATGAAAGTCCCAGATCGAGCAAGATTGCGTCCACCCGATCCCACCCTAGAGCAGATGCTTCATCATGCATCGCTGTGTAAGATGCATGGCGCAAGCTCACCCGATCACCAAAAGGCTCCAAGCGGAATTCCGCGAGTTCCAGCGCATTCGGGTCACGGTCTAGTCCGAGCAGTCTGCCATCCGGAGAAGAGCATTCGAGGATGCCCGCTGCATGTCCGCCTGCGCCTACCGTGCCATCTATGTAGTGCCCGCCCGCGTGCAAATTCAGCGCAGTGAGCACATTCTGGTAAAGTACCGGGGTATGTCCACTGGCAGAAACTGCGCCGGAGGACGCGTTCATCGCCTACCCCGCGGAGAGATCAAATTGAGTAAAGCGACGGGCATTGATGTCTGGATCCATTACGTCGTTGAGTTCCTCTAACCACGCGCCTGAATTCCAGAGCTCAAAATACTCACCCGTGCCGACGATCGTCGTCTCGCCATCTAGTTTTGCGTATTCCCGTAGGAATGGTGGAATCAAAATACGGCCCGAGGTGTCGAGTTGGACTTCCGTCGCGCCGCCGAAGATTAACCTGCGCACCGCACGCGCCTCTGGATCTGTCGTGGTTAGAATTGTTGTGCTCTCTGCTAACTTTTGGAATCTTTCCATGGTATAAACGAACAGGTTGCGATCGAAACCTTGCGTGACAAACGCTCCCGAGGCGAGAGCCGCCCGGTAGCGAACCGGTATAGTCAATCGGCCCTTAGCGTCTATACTATGAGTGTATTGTCCTAAGAACATGTGTTCTAACCGTTCCTATAATATCGAAACGCCGGCATTCACCGGCGTCCCACTTTCTCCCACATTTCCCCACCAACGCCCACAGTATATAACAATTCACCCCACCGATGCAAGCAAAATGGGAACAGATCTCTGTCAGTACTTTTGTCCTATATCTATGCGAAATCCTGAGTTTCGATGCACCAGTTTGGGAAAGGGGTCTTCAGGCCTGCTGGCTTCGATTTCCGAAGGCGGACACCGGTCCAGCCCTCACTACTAACAATTTACACCTTCATAGCTTTAGTTCGTTTGCACCCTCTGAAATGGCATTTTTTTTAAAGAGGAGAAGTCGATCCCGTACTCAAGCCTTAGGGAAGAAAAAAGCACCTCTGAAGCTTGCGCTTCGGAAGTGCTTCATGACGATTGGCTCAACCTATAAGCCGCGTTCTGTCCGATCCTGGTTCGACGAAGCGTCGAAGGCCATCATCGGGGCAATCATCCATCTGGACCCAACGTCACCGTGGGGTTCAAGCAGCCTACCCGAGGCTCAAGAGGAACGAGCAGCCCCTCGCCCATATAAATGGGCTTTGCCTCTGCTTGGCCTTGCTCCTGGTGGGGGTTACCTGGCCGCCGACATTGCTGCCGGCGCCGGTGGTCTCTTACACCACCTTTTCACCCTTGCCTCAAAAAGGCTTGCGCCCTGAGGCGGTCGTTTTCTGTGGCCCTGTCCCCGGGTTGCCCCGACCGGGTGTTACCCGGCACCATGCTTTATAGAGCGCGGACTTTCCTCAAGCGGCGTAACCGCCCGCGATTGCCCGGTTGACCCAACTGTCAGTCTGATCATACTCTTCGCTTTCCACGCCGTCAACCTGCTCTTTGGATGCCGAGCGCAACGAGTGCTGTCGTTAACGGAATATTAACAGGGTTCTTACTTGCTTCCTCTTGAAAGCACTAGGATGCAGTACTATAATGCGGGTTAATTAAAGGAAAGAGAACGATGCCTATCTATACTTATCGATGCGAGAACTGTGGCGTTCAGTTTGACCGGCAGCAGCATTTTGATGATCCGGTTCTGAAGAAGTGTCCTGAATGCAGGAAACACACTCTTCGCAAGGTATTCCTGCCGGTCGGTATCGTTTTTAAAGGATCCGGCTTTTACGCAACAGATCATCGGTCACCCTCCGGGCAGACCTCACGTAAAGACGATTCGAAATCTGAAACCAAATCCAAAGAAAGCGTCAAGAGTGAAAAGAAGAGCGAGAAGAAGAACACCAAAAACGATGATTGACAGCCTGTAATAACCAAGAGAGCCATGGGCACATTCCATGGCTCTTTCTCATTTAATGATCATCCTGATGAATAGGCTATAGCTGGAATCCCCCCGTCGCTTTAACAACCTTCGAGCTAAAGTTGGTCACGTAATCAAACAGCTTATTTCTCAACTCGGCCCAGTCCCCTGTTGCAAGTGCTTGCTGCATGACCTCATGATTCTCAGCGACGAATCCCGCCAGCATCTGGGGGCCCTCACCATAGGTTGTATACCAAGCTTCCGTTGGTTGGACACCTAGCCGCTGCAGACCAGGGACAAATTCGCGAACAAGGAATTCAAAATATTCCTGCTCTCGGCCAGGGATCATATCCCATGTCATTAATAACTTCAAAGCCATCGACCATCCCTCAGTCTTTCGAAGGGAAACCTAGGAACAATTTACTCAACGAAGATTGTTAACTCGGCGGCTTTAGCACGACCACCTGAGTCTCTTCCGTCAATGAACTCTTCGTAATGCTCAAGGAAGGAAGTGGGTCTTGATCGCTGATCCCCATCTCTTTTAAGAACCCCTCAACTGTGCTGAGCTCTGGACCATTCTCCTCGGTTCTGTAATGCATTGGAATCACAATGGATGGTTCGATCAAACTGATCACCTCGGCTGCCATAGAGGGATTGAGCGCCCCGCCTCCACCCACGGGAACCAGCGCAATATTAACAGCTCCTAACTCTTCGACTTGAGCCTGAGATGGCACAGTCGCCATGTTTCCAAGATGGGCAATGGTGAGACCATCGAAGTTGAAGACATAGTGCGTCTTCTGAACTGCGCCGTTTTCCTTCTCTTTCTTCGACACTCTGCGAACACCCGTGACAAATACTCCGCCAATCTCAAATTCGCCGGGACCATCAATTACCCTTCGCCCCACTTTAACAGCCTTGACGAAATTGTGTCCAGGCGCGTCATGGCTGATCGTCACGACGTCTGCCTTGAGGTTGCGCTTCGGAAGCCCGATTGCAGGGTCATACGGGTCTGTTACGATGCTGATTTTGCCGCGCTCCGTGATCCGGAAACACGACAATCCATACCAGGTAATCTCCATTCCACCTCCCCAGCAATAGTTGAGGGATTATACACGATTGCCTGAGTGCAGATCAAAATCTATAATCGCCAGTGATGAAAGATCTACCCCGTTGGGAACCGGTTGAGATTGGAGGCGGTCGAGTCCGCAGTCTGAACGCGGATCATGTGCTCTTTACGCTGCCAGCCCGCAGCGGAGGTTACTCGGACGCGCAAATTGATGATTACCGGCGTCTCTCTCGCCACAGCTTCCCCTGGATCCCGCCGATCCAAATGCGCCTCGAGGCTCGCGCCTCTGCTCCCCACCCTCAAGGGACGCTTGGTTTCGGATTCTGGAACGACCCCTTCAGCCTGTCGCTTGGTCAAGGAGGCGCGGCGCGACGGCTGCCATCTTCTCCGCAAGCCATCTGGTTTTTCTACGGCTCACCCCCCCATGACCTCGCATTGGTTCCGGGCGTGCCCAGTTCTGGATGGAAAGCAGCTGTTTTACGAACCCCGCGATTACCATCGCTCGCCTTAGCCCCGCTCGCACTGGGCGCGATAGCCCTTGCGCAAATTCCGGGGCTGAAGCGGCCAGTCATCCGCACCGCCCTACAATTTGCACAAGCGGAAGAGAGTCTCATTTCAAAATCCCTTGATGAATGGCATCGCTACGAACTTGAATGGCTTGAGAGAGGAGCGCGCTTCTCGGTAGATGGACAGATGGTTCTGCAAACTACTGTATCGCCCCCTGCCCCATTGGGCTTTGTGGCATGGATCGACAACCAATATGCGGTCGCTTCCCCCGAAGGCGGGTTTCGTTTTGGCGTCCTTCCTCTTGCCGAAGAACAGTGGCTCGAGATACGGGGTTTGGAGGTGATCGATCTCTAGTTACTCATTGAGAGCCAAGTCCTTTGATTATTGATTGCAAGCCCCTTGTTTTTTTTACCAATCCTGAACAAGATGGATGATGTCATTCTGAGGAGCAGAGCGACGAAGAATCTCGTTCTTCACCCGTGATAGCTCCTATTCAGGAACAACGAGATTTTTCGCCTCCGCTGCGCTTTTGCTCAGAATGACAACCCATAATAATCGCCGTGAAACAGCAGTATTATGGGAGTCCAGTTCCCAATTTTATATGACAAATGAACATGTTCGCTTGACACGCCTTATCGGCGGAAGTACAATCCCTGACCGTGCCGAGGTAGCTCAGTTGGTAGAGCACTTGACTGAAAATCAAGGTGTCACCAGTT